>DOEZ01000431.1:5709-20099 GCA_003532715.1 Planctomycetaceae bacterium | reverse complement strand
GCGGCGGTTTCTGCTTCGCCAGAAGCGGCTGCGAACGGTTCAGATCAAGTGCCACGACGTCGAAAGCAGCCTGTTGGAAGGGATGCTCGGTCGGGCCGACCGCCGCGCGGCCGACGCCATCGAGCGGGTGTGGCGCGAAGGCGCCCGGTTCGACGCCTGGAACGACCATCTGGACGTCGATCGCTGGTGGCGCGCGCTGGCCGAAGCGGGCGTCGACGAAGACCAGGTGCTCCACCGCCCACGAACACCCGACGAAGAAAACCCGTGGGATCACGTGGGAATCCGTCAGGGGCGAGAGTATTTGATTGGGGAGTGGGAGGCCGGGCGAGGGATTTGAGATTTGAGATTTGGGGATTTGGCACCACGGATGGGATTTGAGAATTGATTGATCTTTACGTTCAGGTGTCTTTCATGCATTGTCGCCACTCGTTTCCGGTCGTTTTGGTTTCGCTCCTTTTGAGTATTGCGACCGTCTGCGTCATCTCGGAGGCGGCCGAGGATCCTTCGCTCCACTCGGCCGTTCGGCCCGAGTGCCGGCGCGGCGGTCATCTCAAGCGGTTTCACGAGACGAACGAACGGCTTGCCCGGGGAAACGTCGATCTGCTGTTCCTCGGCGATTCGATCACGGCCGGGTGGAGCAGCCAAGGGGCGGAGACTTGGGGGAAGTACTACGCCCGCCGCAACGCGGTCAATCTGGGACGAAGCGGCGAACGTACGCAGCACGTCCTCTGGCAACTTGAAAACCTCAACGTCGGTCGGATCGAGCCTAAACTGGCCGTCGTGTTGATCGGGACCAACAACGTCACCCGAAACACGCCCGCCGAAACGATCGAGGGCATCACGCTCGTCGTGGAGCGACTCCGCCACAAGCTGCCGAAGACCACGATCCTTCTGTTGGGCATTTTTCCGCGAGGCGCCGACAACGACGATCCGGGCCGCCAGGCCGTCGAGAAGATCAATCGGGCCATCTCGCGGCTCGGCGACGGCAAGAAAAAGATCATCTACAAGGACTTGCGGAGTCTCTTCGTCGATGCCGACGGAAAACCGACGCCGCGGCTGCGAAGCGACCATGTCCACATCACTCCGGACGGCTATCGGGCCTGGGCCGAGGCAATCGAACCGATCGTAGCCGGAGCGGGATTAGAAACGAGGGATTGAGGGCGACAGTCGTTCTTCGTGCTCTTCGTGGTGAGAAGAATTGGAAGGTGACTGAACGGATCGAAAGGCGTTGATGAAATACCAACTTCTTGCTGTTGATATCGACGGGACGCTGGTCAACAGCAGCGGCGAGCTTACCCCGGCCACGCGGGCCGCGTTGCGTCGGGCGGTGGCGGCCGGCGTGCATGTCGTGCTGGCCACCGGGCGTCGTTACGGCCGCGTGCTCCATCTGGTCGAGCCCATCGGCATCGCGGTCCCCCTGGTCACGGCCAGCGGCGCGCTGGTCAAACATCCGGCCGACCATCGCACGATCTTTCGGGCCGAATTCGACGAAGCGGTGCTCGGCGAACTACTTGGCTTTCTGCTCGAAACGGGCCACCCTCCCGTCCTAAGCGTCGACCATTACACCGAAGGCTTCGAGTTCTGGTGCCGCGTCGAGAATCTCGACGATCGCGACGTCGCCGCATTCATCGCGCGCAACCCGGCCCGGGTGCGAATTTGGACGGGTTCGCTCGACCGAATTCCGCCCGCCACGTTCGCCGGATTTGTCATGGCGTCGCACGACGAGATGCTCGACGTCGAGCGGGCGATCCACGCGCGTTGGCCCGGGCGGTTCGCGACCCACGTGCTGCGGAGTCCTCAATACGAGGGTTTCCTGTGCGAGTTCATGCCCGCCGGCACGTCGAAATGGTGGGCCATCGAGCGGCTGGCGGCCGACTGGGGCATCGGCCACGACGCCATCTGCGCCGTGGGCGACGACGTGAACGACATCCAGATGATCCGCGAGGCGGGCCTCGGCGTGGCCATGGGAAACGCCCTGCCGCTGGTCAAGGCCGTCGCCGATCGCATCGCGCCGGGCCACGACGAAGACGGCGTGGCGACCGTGGTCGATTGGATTCTCGAGTAGACGGCGGGTAGCGAATGAAGATTCTCCGAACGATTCTGTATTCGCCAAGGACGACTCGCGACTGCAAGGACTCTTCGCCGGACGCCCGCGTTATAATCCCTCGACGATCACGGCCCGATAGTCCGCGCCCTTGAAGCGATGCTCGCGCGCCTCGCGATACGCCGGGCTGTCGTACCAGGCCTTCGCCTCGTCAATCGTGGGGAATTCCAGGATGACTACTCCTTCAACCTCGGGTCCTTCGAGAACCTCGTGACGGCCGTAAGCGGCTAACACCGAGACGGGATGTCCCGCCAATGTGCCGCCGGCCCGTTGCGAGTAGGCATCAAGTTCTGATGCGTCGCGAGTGCTTTCGCGAATGAAGATTGCGTAGGCCGCCATTTTGTCCTCCGGATGTGTCGCGACGAGACGTTGATCTCGGCCGCGAGCCAAAAAAGTTGTCTATTGTTGGTTACGAACGTCATTCTCCGTGCGGTTTGTCCCGCGGACTCCGTGACTCCGTGGTGAGAATCCCGGCCTAATACTTCGCCCGCACCGTTATCGTCTCGCCGGCGGGCGCGAGCGTGACGATCTCTCGGCCCGGATCGAAATCCGCATGGGGCTTGCCTTGCACGGTGACCGATCGGATCGGCTTGCCATCGGGATGACGCAGCCGAAGGACGATTCGCTTGGCGGTGCATGGCTTGGGCAGTTCGACGACGGCTTCGATTTCGCCTTGGGCAAGTTTCGATGTAATCGTGTAGCTCACCTTGCCGAATCGCGTTGGGGCGTTGCGGACGGCGACTCTCTGTCCGTCGTGGAACCAATGGTTGGTCACAAACGGGGCCAGCCAAAGCTCGTCGCCGCGCTCGCCGACGAACAGCAACGCGGTCTGGCAGAGGAACCAGCCGGTCTCGTGCGTCTTGTTCCAACCGGCGATATTGTGAAAATGCTCCCAGAACGAAAGGTTCTCGCGGCTGACCAGCGTGGGAATCGCGTTGAAGTAGGACCTTATAAAGGGCTTCACGTCGTCGCGCATCGCGTGGACTTCGGCGATGCGGCAGTAATAGGGCTGAAGTTTGGCGAATCCGCCGAAACAGAAGACATCCTCGCGGTTCTTCTCCTCCGGATAATCGCCCATGCCCGAGCGAAGGAACTGAACGTCCTCGAGATAGTCGATCATCCCCTCCGTCTCCTTCGACGTTGGATCGAGGATTCCATTGGCGACCAGGTGATGGGCGCCGATGTCGATGCTGTAGCACCAGGTCCGGTTGCCGTCTTCGGCAGGGAGAAAATCCTCGACTCGGCCGAAGCAATCCAGCAGCGCTGGATCGGCGAGAGTCCACGTTCCATCGCCTAGCGGCACGACGGGCATTCGTGCCTGAATCCAACGGTACGCCCGCAGAATGTCCTCGCGATATTCCCTGGCTTCCTCTTGAATCGCCGGGGCGGCGGGATCGGCAATGTCGGCCAGCACGCGGCCAGCCGCTTCCAGGCCCGCGTAATATTGCGCATCGTTGAAGAGCCGATAGGCATATCGGTCCCAGTCGGCCGTCACGCCGGGCGGCGTCAGACCGAACTCGGGCACTTTGTGCCCTTGCGCGTCGAGCCGCATGGTCTTCTCTCGTTGGCGAATGACCCAGCGGCAAACGCGCACCACGTCGGGAGCGACCTTCTTCAACCAGTCGCGGTCGCGCGTGCGCTGGTAGTGTTCGCCGAGCGTCCAGAGTACCTCGCCCGTGCCGACCAGCGTATAACCGGTCGTGATGAAGCCCTCCTCGCCGCAATGATCGAGTAGAAAGTCGAGGCTTCGCCGGGCGAAATCGGCCTGGCCGGTCATGTCCATCCCGCGAATGATCGAGTTCGACTCGCTTTCGAGTGGTCCGTATCGGTCGGCGCTCGCCCAAGGAGAAATGCGCTCGCCGCCGTTTTCGTTTCTGGCGGCCAACATGCAATGCACCTGCGAGGCCCGGATAATGTCGTTCAACAGCGCGTCGGGTGTCTCGATTTGCATGGCCGGCGCGAGCAGAGTCTTCCAATAGGACTCGACTTGCGACAACGATCCCTCGCCGTCGAGAAGCGAGGCGTAATCCTTCGGCGGCAGCCTCCACGCCGGGAAGCAAACCGTGCAATGGGCGGACGCTCGCGCGGAAAGGTTTCCCGAGAGCACGACACCGTCGGCCTCGCATTTCATGATCAACGGAGCCGTTTCGTCGGCGACGATTAGAGCCACGACCCGGTCGCCCTCGACAACCAAGACGCCTTCCTCGACATCCTGAAGTCGAAACGGCCTCTTCTTGTCGTTGGCTAGCCTTAGCGCTAGCTTGGCGATAGCCGTTTCGCTCCCATCGTTACGTGCAAGGAACTCGACCACGCACATCGCGCGATCGCGGAACCAGAACGGTGCGTCGGCAAGTGCCGGGCTCATGGGCACGACATAGCTTACCTGTGAATAAACCATCATGCCGTCCGTGGCGGTCGTGGCGGGAACCGGCAACCAGTCGGCCAGAAGGTTCCGAGTAATCTTCAAATCCTTGCCGCCGCCGAACGTCGGCGCGCACCGCCACGGGACGGCAAACGACAACTTGTAGATCGTCCCAGGACGCGCCCCGGGAGGGTCGTCGGGCCGATCGTACTGGTCGAAGCGAATCGCGCCCTCGCGATGGACGATGAATTTTCGGTTGTCATTGGCCAGCGAGAGCATCATCGGGCCGAGATCCTGAATCGGATTGTGAACCACGGACCATGCCCGAGCGAAATCCTGGTCGGGGAGTCGGCGGACTTGCTCTAGAACCGTCGTCCGCGAGGCGATCTTTTCGAGATACTCGGTCAACGTGACCGGCGCGGGCAGTCGCGTGACGAACACTCCCGCATCGGGCACGTACACTCCGTCATGGGCCAGCAGATCCTCGATGGCCACGCTGAACGCCGCGTCGGGCAATTGCAGCCGCAGCACGGTTCGATCGGCCTTGTATCGCTGGGGAACGTTGTAGCGAACCTTCATCGCAAGGGGCTTCGAGGCGTCCCACGCCCGTCGACGGGAAGATTGCGGCGAATCAAGAAGATCGCCGTTATAGACCTCGATGTTCGCGTTGAATGCGGCCCCGCGACGAGATGATTCGATGCGAACGTCCATCGTCGCGCGGCGCGCACGGGTGAACGCCGAGAAACCCGCGACCACGATCGGCCGTTCTCTATCGAGCTTCTCGTCGGAAAACACCCAGCGAACCTTCGGCGTGCCCCGGGGCAAATCTCGAAGCCCGAACGACCAGATCAGGGTATTGCCGGTTTTTCGCGGCGTGATTTTGGCCCTTCGCCACTGGCCTTGCCAGGTCGATTGGCCGGCCCAATACTGCAATTCGATGGATTCGGCCGGCGGCACGGCGTCGTCGTTGGGGAATTCGAGCGCAACGCGGCGCAAAACTCGATTCTCGTACCATTGCAGCCCGAGGCAGCCTCGGCCGTCGGTCGCGGGCACCTCGTACGTCCCGTCGCGCGAGGCGGCAACCTCCGTGTAGGGCGCGACGTCTTCGGTGGGCATATCCTCCACTCGGCCGGCCGTGGTTCCCGTCATGACGTTGGGATTCCACGAGGCGACCAGGGCGAACTGGGCGACATCGATCGGCGATTCCGGCAACGCTTTCGAGGCGGACGGATCGCGGATCAGTCGGGCATTGGCCCAATTGGCGCAGTCGAAGCCGATTCCGTCGCCCGCATCGGCGGCCACAAGCCGCAGTTCGTTCGCTCCTTCCACCGAAACTGTCACCAGTCGCGGCCGATCGTTTTCGCGCACAACGCCGCTGTCAAAGACCTTCTTGCCGTCGACATGGACTTGAAAGATGACCGACGCGGACGTACGTCCCCCCTGCCACTGAATGCCGATTTCGGTTTCGAAGGTCTTGAATTGTCCGCCCAGTTCGACGACGATTTCTCCGTTGGCGTGATGGCCCAGCCCGCTGGCGTACTCCTTGTCCTTGATGCGGAGCTTCGGCGAAGTTTGATGTTCGAGGCCCACCGAAGTGTTCACGCCAATCACACCCCAATCCTGAGACACCGAGACAATGCGATCGACAAGCGTGTCGGAAAGCGACTCGCCCGGGGATGCGACTTCGGCCGGCGTCTCCGTACACCAGGCGCAGGCGAGACAAACCACGACAAGCGTCAAAAGCCTTGACCAAGCGTTCGTCATCGCACCGATTCCCTTCTCTTGTGCCCGTTCAGGGTGAATTCAGCATCCTCGACAAAGACCGTCTCACCGTCGCCGTCCGAGCGGATCGTCGGGGAAGATCAATCGACGGCGAACGGCCGACACTTGGGTTCGGAGTTGGTCGAGTCCTTCGATGAATTTCTCGACTCGGTTGCATTCGGCGTCGAGCCGCGCGAACAGGGCGGCCATGGCGGGCGAGGCGCTCCACTGGCTCGCCAGTTGGTCGATCTCCTGCCGCAGCCCGCGACGCAGTCGGCTGGTGAAGAACCACAGCAGCACCAGGCACCAGACGATCAGCCAGAACGTGGCCGACAGATAGAAGTCGAGCCCGAAGACTTCGGCGGGCGGATCGGCCAGCCACGAGTCGTAGAAGAAATTGCGTCCCGCGCGGTAGAGCAACACGACCAGCATCGCGCAGAGCAGGATTTCGTAGGGGGCGCGGACGAGCCAGCCGGTGTGCCGCCGGGCGAGCCGACCGAGGAGTAATTCAAGCTGGTCGCCGATTTCGCCGACCATGGCCGTTCCCGCGTCGGCCGCTTCGTGCGAGACGCGGGTGAGCCGAGCGGCGTCGCGGTTCAATCCGGCCTCGACGGCGTGGCCTTCGAGCACCAGGGCGGCCGAGCGGAGTTCGCTCGGGTCCCATCCGGCGGTCGTCGCTCGGGCCGCTCGCGCGTCGGCCGACGCGCCTCGGCGGCGTTTCTGCCAGGTTCGCACGCCCTGAACGGTTCCCAGAAGGGCCATTTGGGCCGGCGTGCGGGCGCGCATCAGCAGTCCGCCGAACAACAGCCCGCCGAGTCCCTGGTAGACGCGCAGCACGAGCGCCCAGGGGCTGAATCCCCAGCAGGCGATGACGCGGCCCAAGAGCCGGTTTTCCCACGAACGGCGGTTGGCCAGCAGTTCGGACCGGATTTGTTCGGCAGAAAGGGCGGCCAGCCGCTCGCGCTGCCGGGCGATGGCCGTTTCGAGCTGCTTGACGGCCGGCAGTTGTTCGTCGATTCGCCGACGACACGCTTCGAGGGCCTGATCGAACAGGTCGAGAAAATTGGCGCGGCGGATTCGCACGGGGGCCGCGCCGGCCAGTTGGCGCGACAGCAGATCGACCAGCGCCTCGAACTGGCCGGCCGGCGGGCGGCCCGCGCAGGCGTCGGCCAACGCGCGGGGGCAATCGATCAGGAAGATGTGGCCCGTGTCGTATTGTTCGCCTAGCACGGCGCGCCAGTCGTCGCGTATGTCGTCGTCGGTGTCGGCATGGGTCTGGACGAAGACGAGCCGAGCGCCATGGGCGGCGGCCGAAAGCTCGTCGGCCACCCGGGCGCTGCGGTACTTCTGCTGCGTGGTGGTGACCAGCAGCACGTCGCAATGGGGCAGCAGGTTGCGCAACCGCGCGAGGTTCGTATGGGCGACTTCGCCTTCTTCGGTCGTGTCGGGGTCGGGACAATCGAGCAAAACCAGGTTGGCCATCGCCGGAAGATCGGAGTAGACCACGTCGACCGCGGCCGGGTCGATGCCGAGCATCTCGGGCGAGATATGGGGGCGGCAGATGAGCGTCGGGCGGTTGGTCGTGGGACGTTGTCGGCCGACTCGCACGACCTCGGCCCCCACCAGGGCGTTGACCAGCGAGCTTTTACCGGTACCCGTGCCGCCCAGGGTGGCCACGACCAGGGGCGCTTCGAGGCGAATCCGCAAGGTTTCGGTCCGTTCGAGCAGCCGGGCGACCAGCGCCCCGGCCGCTTCGGCGGGCGGCCAGTCGGGGGCGTCGTCGGCCCAGCGGCGCAACTGCCCGGCCAGCGAGTCGATCTCAGCCAGGGTTTCGAGATGTGCCAGTTCGGGGGGATTCATACCTCAAGGATAGCAGATTGTGGTGGTTGGGGCAGGGAGTATGGGCCGTCGAGGGCCTTCGGCGGGCAGGAAAAACGGTCCCAAAATCCCTCCCGAGGCTATTCTCGGGGCTCCAAATTCGGTAAGCTATGGGGCACAAGGGAGAGGGATGCCCGGCACCGCTCTCCTCACGAGAAACCGATTCCACGGTAAGGAGTTCGCCATGGATTACGCTTGTGGTTGTCTGCTGGCAGCTTGGCCGACAGGTTGGGTGATTGCCCTGATCGCGGTTGCCATTCTCTTCGTTCTGGTCGCCCTTATCGTCGTCGGGACGTACTGGAGCCTTTGGTTCCAGGCTTACATGTCGCGGGCGAATGTCAGCCTTCTGAGCCTCGTCGGGATGACATTCCGGCAGGTCGACGCCCGAACCATCTGCCAGGGCAAGATCATGGCGATGCAGGCCGGCATCGGGACCGAGAACGAGTCGGGCATCACCACGCGGCGTCTGGAGGCCCACTACCTGGCCGGCGGCAACGTGCCGAACGTCATTCGGGCGATCATCGCGTCGCATCGCGCCGACATCGATCTCGATTTCGACCGCGCGGCGGCCATCGATCTGGCCGGCCGCGACGTGCTCGAAGCGGTCCAGACGAGCGTCTATCCGAAGGTAATCGACTGCCCCGATCCGCGGCAGTCGCATCGCACCACGCTCAGCGCGATCGCCAAGAACGGCGTCGAACTAAAGGTTCGCGCCCGGGTGACCGTGCGAACCAACCTGGCGCGACTGATCGGCGGGGCCACCGAGGAAACGATCATCGCGCGGGTGGGCGAGGGAATCATCACGTCGATCGGCTCGTCGGAGACGCATCTGCAAGTCATGGAGAATCCGGAGAGCATCTCTCGCGCGGTGCTCGATCGGGGGCTCGACGCGCACACGGCGTTCGAGATCGTCTCGATCGACATCGCCGACATCGACGTGGGCGAGAACATCGGGGCCCGGCTGCAAGCCGATCAGGCCGAGGCCGACACGCGCGTCGCCCAAGCTCGGGCCGAACAACGCCGCGCGTTTGCCATGGCTCGCGAGCAGGAAATGAAGGCGACCGTGGCGCGCAACCGCGCGAAGGTCGTTCTGGCCGAAGCCGAAGTCCCCATGGCCATGGCCGCCGCCTTCCGCGAGGGAAATCTCGAAGGAACGAAGAAGTAGAGGGCCATCGCGTCGCGCGGCGATCCGGGTAGCCCATCGGGTGGCCCAGGTTCTCGAACCTGGGTGCCAAAGGCACAGGAGGTTTCGGGGGCGTTCGCAAGGTCGCGCTGCGGAACAATCACAGGTGAGTGGCCAACCAGCACATCGTGTAGCGACCACCATGACGATGGCCGGCCCGCACGTCGCGACGTCATGAAGGTTGCCGTGGGTTTCAACCACGGTTCGAAGCCCACTCAAACGTCGCATCGAGTCGCGTAGCGACGATTGAAATGAAGTCTTCAAACGTCGCTACGCGACGCGCGGATGTTGCCAAATACCGGGTCCGTGGACTGAAGTCCACGGCTACCTTCATGAGGTCGCTACGCGACCAGAGAGCCGGCCCCTCCCTCACGGTCGGGGTTCGGTCAGCGCCCTATCTTTTTCGGTCAGCGGCGCATCTTCTCGGCCTTTTCGAGGATGCCGGGGCGGGCTTCTTCCATCATGTCGCGGACGTCTTCGTAGCGGATGGTGCGTTGCTCGAACGAACGTCGTTCGACCGCGCCGAGGAACCGGCCCTCGAATTCGGCCAGGTTCGATCCGTAGATGTGAAAACTGTCGGCCACGTGGCAATAGCGGCCCACTTCGACCGGGCGGCCCGACAGGTCCGACACGCGCCGGGCGATGTTCTGCTGAAGCTGGACCAGGGCGAAGATGTTCATGAAGGCCGCCTTGTAGGCGTCGTTGCTGCGAAAGCGGACGTTCATGCTCAGCACGTCGCGGCCCGTCGATTCGGTGACGCGGCACCAGACGCTTTGCAGGCACGCCGGGTCGTAGCACTCCTGATCTTCCCACACTTTCCAGGTGACGGCCTGGGCGCGCCGGGTGTGCGGCGTCTCGGCCAGTTGGCGACAAACGGCCTCGATCTGGTCGATCGCGTCGCGCGTCGGCACGTCGTAGCCGAAGAGACGCTGATGGTAGGTGTATTCCCATCGCGTGTCGTCGGGATTGTCCGGGTCGCGGATGCAGTGATCCTTGATCCCGTCGCAAACCTCCATGACGTATTCCTGCAATTCCTCGAAACCGCAGGGCATGTCGCGGTGGATCATCGGCTCGAGCAGCGGTTGCTCGACGACCAGCGTCATCGTCGCGTCCTTGCTTGCCGGATCGCCCGGCTTGTCGTACTGTGTGGCGACGTCGCCGCCGTGGCGATAAAGTTCGAGGAGGGCGTTTTCCCATGCCCGGGCAATGCAGTCGCCGCTGGCGAACAAGACGGGGATTCCATTCATCGTCGATTCCTCGTGTCAGAAGGCGGATATCACGGACTGCCGGAGCAGCTTGGTCGGATTATTCACGAGCCGATGATTTCGGCGGGGCGTGCGACATGTCAGCCGGATTTGCTGGCGACGATACGTCATGCACACCTCTTGCTTGCGATTTGGGTTGGTGTTCCTTTCCCTTGCCCTTCGGGTTGGTGTTCCTCTCGCTTGCGCTTCGGGTTGGTATCGGGTCGTGAATAATCCGGGCTTTGCCAGCTTACCCAAGCCGACCGTCCGTTTCAACCACCCCTCGTTTGGAGAGTCCTGACAAGGGCGCAACAAACAGCCGCAAGCGGGCAGCGAATCCGCTTGCGGCCGAATTGTCGCATTGCGTGAGTAGAAAAAGCTCCACCGAGGGGTCGCTCGCCGTGCGAAGTCTACGTGGTGGCGCGTCGGGCGACAACCCCTCGGTGGATCAAACACAAGGTTGCCTCACTCGTTCCGTCGTCGTCCTCGGGCAAGGCCCAGCAGGAGCAGTCCGGCGGTCAGGAGCAGCCCCGTGGTCGGCTCGGGGATGACCCGGTCAACCACGGCCTCGATCGCATTGACGTCAATGACGGCCAATTGGTCGGGCCCACCGACGTTGAAGTTCGCCAGGGCATACACATGATCCCAGAGGTGGCCGCCGTGGAACAGAAAGCTTACGTTGCCGGCCGCGTCGAGGAGGAACAGTTCGCTGCCGGTGGCATAGTAGCCGCCCACCCCGTTGGGTACTTGGCGGATGCTAAAGAGAATTTGGTCGACCGCTCCGCTGCCGCTCGGATCCCGATCGAACGAGTCGGGGGTGCCATAGAAGTCCTGGACCATCAGGGCGTCGAGGTTGATCAGGTCAAAAGGAACCTCGCCGGTCGGGCTGGCTGGTAGCAAGCTGGTGACGGCGTTGACGATCATGCTGTGCAGAATGTAGGGCGATCCGGAGCCGTTCCAGACCGAAACGGCATCGTTGGGCACCGCGATGTTGTAGCTGAGCATGTCGACGTCGAGCGAATACTTGTTCGTGTCGGCGTTGAAGCCCGGCTCGGGGCCCCACAGCTCGAGGCCGTCGATGTCGCGAGGCAGAGGCGAACCGTTGATCTGAGCCTGCGTGGCCCAAAGCTTCTGGACACTGGGCGGATTGGCTCCGCCGTAAACCGCCAGTTCGACCGACAATTCGCCGGCGCCGCCGATCGTGTTGCCGTTGGCCAGCAAGACGGGTCCGGCGGACGGCAGATTTGTCAGAACGGCCTGTCCGCCCACGTAGGCCGTGTAGAGATTGTCGACTGAGAACACCAGGTGCGCCATGTCCTGAAGGACCGAAGTGAAGAATGCGTCGCCGTGGTTGGCGAGGGCGTCGCTCTGGCTGTCAACGGTGAATAACGGACGGGTTCCCGAAAAATCCAGCCCGTCGCCCGAGCCGCCCGAGCCGTCCCATGCGACGATTTGTTCGGGGTCGGGGACGCCGCCGAGGCCGACGGTCGAAAGATCCGGGTCGTGTGAGTATTCCTTGCCGAACACGATGCTCGGCGGCGCGACGTTCGGCCCCAGGACGGGAGATCCGAACGGCACGGGGTTATAGGGTAGCGTGGCGAAAGCCGAACCGCAACCGAACGAAGCAAAGGCAACAGCCAATACGAAGACGGACGTTTTTCTGATACGACTCATGAATCGCTCCTTGTGAAAGGTCTCTCCGAGACGGACTCTCTCAAACCGATGGTTCGGTCCGCGACCCGCAATAGTCTCGGTTCTTGCGGGAGGGGCTTGTCGCGACTGGCGAACCGGCCCTCGCATCGCGTGACCTTTGGTAGGATGAAGCGGAATCTGCTTCCGTGGGTCGTTCGTGGCGTTGAGTCGAACACTGGTGGGTGAAAGTCAAAGTGGACGATGGGAACGCCACTGGGCCCGTGAGACGCCGCGTTGTTGTACTGTCGCCTTGGCTCCGCCAGTGCGATTCACGGTAATCGAGAGAATGTTATTCCGCCCTTGAAATTAGACAAGTGCATCTGTTGCAAAAAATGGCATTTTTTCGCCGGTGGTTCTCGGCCCCCGAAGTGTGACCGAGAAAATCGGGCCTTTTCGCGAAACTGTCCATCGCCGTGCAAGCCGCCGCGGAGTGGAACCGTTGGAAGGCCGCATTTATTGGCACGGTCAAAAACGGTATCGGCCGTTTTGTCAGCGCGATCCAGACGGCCAACCGAGTCGTAGTGTTCCAACGGGAAGTGTCCCCAACGAATGGCCCCCGGTTTAGCGAGGCGCGACTTTAACGATTGAGCGGACTTGCACTGGAAGCTATTTCAGTGGCGTGGCTTGGGCGCAAGGGGAAGAGTCTGCTGTCGGCCGGAGGTCGAGCGAACTTGAAAAATTCTAGAAAAATTTAAGCCCTTCGCGGCCAAGAATTAACGTAAAATTCACTAAAGTTTTGAGCTCGCGGCCGTTTGCATGGCGGCGAGAAATGAGTAACACTGCCTAGGAGGGTTCTCGTCGTTTCGCGCTGCGCGGCGGTCGCTCGACGCGGACGAGGATTCGGCTATTCATGGTTTTGAAAAGGCCGGCAACACGCCGGCGAGGTGATTGCGAAATGATCCGACTGACAAAAAGCCTGGTGGCGCTGGCGATGGGCGTGCTCATGATTGTGTTGATCTGCGCCGGCCCCTCGCCCGGACAGATGTGGTCGCCCTCGACGGCCTGTTTGCCGTGTTCCGACGGACAGGTCTATCGAATGGTCTACCAGACGGTCTACGATCAGCAGGAGGTGACGGCCTATCGCGTGGTTTGCGAGACGCAATACGAGGCTCGCGAAGTCACCACGTACCGGCCGGTGTGGGAAACCGAGATGCGCGAGCGTCGTTACACGGTTGCCCGCCCCGTCGCCGAGACCAGCTATCGCGAAGAAACCTACACGGTCGAGCGTCCCGTCTGGGAAACCCAGATGCGAGACGCCAGCTACGACCGGGTTCGCTATGTGCAAGAGACGGCCGAACGCGAGGAGCAATACACGGTTTGGCGTCAGGTGTACGAAACGAGCGAGCGCGAGGAATGGTACACTGTGCAGCGTCCCGTCCGACAAATCGTCTACCGGACCGAGCAGTACACGGTAATGCAGCCCGTCACGACCATGCAGACGCAAGTGGTGGATCAAGGCGGTTTCGCGAGCCAGGTCGTGCTGAAGCCGAGTTGGCCTCGCAATCGCTTGAGCTGGCAGCAGGCCAACACGGGCATCGATCCGATGACCGGCCAAGTTGTCTATCAGCGTCCGGGCCTGTACTGGACGCCGAGGGAATCGGGACGTTGGGAGGTGCAGCGCGTGTGGCAGCCGAACCCGGTTGCGGTGCAAGTTCCACAAACGACGCTGTGTCCGCAAGTCGTCCAACGGCAGGTGCCGGTTGAGACGATCACGTATCAGGCCGAGCAGGTGTGTCGCAAGGTTCCGGTGCAGACGTGCCGCATGGTCGCCGAGCAGCAGGTGCGTCGCGTGCCGTACACGGTCTTGCGGCCGGTGACCGAGCGGATCGAGCAGCAGGTGCCGGTCAAGGTCTGCCGCATGGTTGCCGAGCAGCGGGTGAACCGCGTTCCGGTGACGACGTACCGGACGGAGTACGAAGAGCGAGTTGAGCAGGTCCCGGTCCGCGTCTGCCGCCAGGTGGCCGTCACCGAGACCGTTCAGGTGCCACACATCGTCGAGAAGCGGATACCGGTGACATACACGTGCCATACGCCGCGCGTCGTTTCGTGCCGTGTTCCGCTCGATCCGTGCGGCGAGCCGGTCGAAACCCGCTATTACTCGGAGGGGGCAACCGTGGTTCCGAGCGAGGCGCCCTCGGCGTCGCAACAACCCACGCCGGCACCCAG
>DOEZ01000431.1:0-5696 GCA_003532715.1 Planctomycetaceae bacterium | reverse complement strand
ACCCGGCCGATGACGCGCCCTCCATGGAGGACGTGAATATGCGGAAGACGTTCGACGAACCGTCGTCCGAGACGAAGGCGCCGGCCCAAGACGCGACGGAAAGCCCTTCGCCTTCGCCGACGCCGACGAACCCGTACCCGGGCGAGAACGGTCCCGAGCTATGAGAGCGTGGAATAGCCGCCCTCGGCTGTCGCGAGTATTTTCACAGCCGGGGGCGGCTTGCCACAGCCGAGGGCGGCTAAGCTACATTGCCACAGCCGGGGGCGGCTATGCTACCTTTTTCGGGACCACCGCAAATCGCCTAACGGATTGACAGAACCCTCCCAAGCGGCGACACTGGGATCATGGTGCCCGATGCGTCTTCCGCCAATCCCGTTCCGTCCGAACCGCTTCAAGGCAAACGTCTTGCGCTGTTGGGCCGCTTCGCCAGCATGGCCAAGCGCGACGTGGCCGGTGTGGTCCGGCGGCGCGGCGCGATCGTCAGCGAGAGCCCTTCGCTCGCGGTCGATTGGATCGTGGTCGGCGAGCACGGGCTGCCGTTGCTCGACGAGGCGAGCGTCGAGGACGATCTTGACCCCGAAGTCCACCAAGCGATCGAGTCGGGCCGCATCGAGTTGATCGGCGAGACGGAGCTTTGGCAGCGGCTGGGCATGGTCGAAGGCGATCAGGACGTTCGGCGTCTTTACACGCCGGCGATGCTGGCCGAATTGCTGGGCGTGGAACTGGCGATTATCCGTCGCTGGCATCGTCGCGGGCTGATTCGCCCGGCTCGCGAGGTGCGGCGCCTTCCGTATTTCGACTTTCGCGAGGTGGCCGCCGCGCGTCGGCTTGCCGAGTTGCTGGCGGCCGGCGTTTCGCCGCGAGCCATCGAGCGAAAACTCGAGGCGTTGCGCGGCCTTCTGCCGGGCGTCGAACGGCCGCTGGCCCAGTTGTCGGTTATCATCGAAGGGGGCCAAATCCTGTTGCGGCAGGGCGACGGCCTGATCGAGCCGGGCGGCCAATTGCGGTTCGACTTCGAAGCTGTCGAGCCCGAACCGCCCCTTGCGATCGCCGGTCTCGACGACGTCGGCGCGGCACGCGACACGGCCGACGCCGAAAGCGAACCAATCCGGTCGCCGCGGGATCTTGCCGCGCTGGCAGCCGAATTGGAAGAGACCGGGCAACTGGTCGAGGCGGCCGAGACGCATCGCGCGGCGATGGCCGCCGGCGGGCCGACCCCCGAAGGATGCTTCCAACTGGCCGAGCTGCTCTACCGGCTGGGCGACGCGGCCGGCGCTCGCGAACGCTATTACATGGCCATCGAACTCGACGAAGACTATGTCGAGGCGCGGGCCAATCTGGGCTGCGTGTTGGCCGAGATGGGGCAACTCGACCTGGCCGTCGCCGCCCTGTCGGGCGCGTTGGCCCACCATGCCGATTATCCCGACGCCCACTACCACCTGGCCAAAACGCTCCATCGGCTCGGACGCTCGGACGAAGCGAACCGGCATTGGCGGGCGTTTCTCGCTCTGGCCCCCGATAGCCCTTGGGCCGACGAGGCGAGAACCCGGCTCGGGGAGGATGGCTCGCGTTGAGTCGTCGGCCACATCAATTCGTAGGGTGGGGCGATTGTAGCGAGTTTTCCGTGGAATTCATGCTCTTTCGACAAGCCTTGCTGCAATCGACCCACCCTACCTGTCTCCCGCTTGGCGAGTTCGGGGGGGCTTGCAAAGCAACCTAGGTGGGATATCATGATGGGTTGTGTGGCGAAGCGTCTACTGGGGTCAGGCCGAAACCGTCGAGAGTCGTCGCGGCGCGGACCTGATCACCCGCTGTTCTGACGCGGCGGATCGGAATCATCGAGCGCCCAATCCGATGGACAAAGTCCTTTTCAAATACTACATGGACCCGACCACGTGGGTCTACGTCTCGTCACTGATGACGATCGGCATCTATTTCAAGTTCCGCCGGTTCTGGAGCGTGCGAAACTTCGACCTGATTGGGCTGATCCTCTTCGCGCCGGGATTACTCCTGGTGGCCAGCCACGAAGAGCGCCTCGGGTATCTCTGGCTCACGGCCGTCGCCGCGGCCTATCTCGTTCGTCTGCTGATCGATCCGGTCATGGTCCGCCGGCCGCTGCTCGAACCGAATCTCTCGGTCGACGGACTGACGTTTACCGGGATCGCGCTGCTGGTTTTTCTGGTGGGTAACGTCGTCACGACCCAGTTGACCGAGAGCGACCAGGTGGGCGCCGAGCGAATGGACAAGATTCTCGCGCGCGAGATCACGCCCGACGAATTGCACAAGGAGCCGCAGCCGATCCCGGGCTATCCGTTGTTTCACGTGTTCGCCACGTTTTCGAACACCGCATTGGTTCCCGACGCCCAGGCCGTCCCCTTGCCGCGCCGCGCGCTGGTCCGCGCCGTTGCCACCCGCGGCAGCGTCATCCTTGGCCACTTGGGCATCGTCATCGGAATCGTTCTGATCGGCTATCGGCACTTCGACAACCTTCATTCGGGCATGGCCGTCGCCGCGCTTTACCTGCTTCTGCCCTATACGTCGCAAATGACGTCGCGCGTCGACCACGTCGTGCCGGCCGCCATGTTGGTTTGGGCGGTCGAGGCCTATCGACGTCCGGCGGTGGCGGGCCTTTTCTTGGGGTTGGCCTGCGGGCTGATCTGCTACCCGCTGTTCTTGCTGCCGCTGTGGTGCGGTTTTTATTGGCAGCGCGGCCTGGGCCGCTTTATGGCGGGCGTGGTCGTCGCGCTGTTGTTTCTCGCGCTGACGCTGATCTACGTTTCGTCGGACGCGGCTTCGTTTCTGGGGTACGTGCGGACCATGTTCGGCGGAAAGGCATGGACCGTCCCCACCTCGGCCGGCTTCTGGATCCATCACGAACCGATCTACCGCATCCCCGTGGTCGTGGCTTTTGTGTCGGGTTGCCTCGCCTTGGCGTTGTGGCCCCCGCAAAAAAACCTCGGCACGCTACTGAGCTGCTCGGCCGCGATCATGCTCGGCGTGACGTTCTGGTACGATCCGGGGACCGGCGTCTATCATATGGCCTGGTTCGTGCCGCTGCTGCTACTGACTGTCTTTCGCCCCAACCTGGAAGACCGCATTGCCTTGGTTGCCGTCAAACCGTCGCGCTACCTGCAACGCAGAGCGGCCGCCCAGTCGGGCTGAGACCGGAATGCTCATCAAGTTGATGGGGCCGGAGAAGCCATTTTCGTTCCGAACTCCTTGGGACCGTATTATTGCGGAGTCGGACGCCGGACGGTCTTTAACGCAAAGACGCCGAGACGCGAAGACGCGAAGACGCGAAGCGTTTCTCGGCGGTTCTTCGCTGGTCAATACTAGAAGCTGCGTCCCGGTTCGATTGCCCCCGGTTCGATTGCCTTAGCACGCGACCAACAGAGCGAGGTATAGCAGGAACGTTGCGGCCATATCACAGAGGGCGAGTGCAATGAACGAGGGGCCTCCTCTGCGTGCCAACCAGAGGAGCCGAAGGTTGATCAACGGCGCGACCACCGAGAGTAACACAGCCTGCAAAAAGACCACGAACAGAAGGCATTCCACCGCGAGGCGCGGCCCGACCGACAATAAGTTCTCGGGATAGTAGCTTCTCGAATCGAGGACAGCGACGACGCCGAGGTACACGGCCAACGCAGTGTGGTAGTAGAAGTAGACCTGCCACCGCCGTGCAGGCACGGGGCCGCCTCGCCACCATGTTCCCACTGCCCTGATGTGGTGCCGCATTCGCCGGACCGCAACCGAGTGTTTTTGGACATTCGCCATGATTCTACCCTCACGGAGCCGGCGGCTGTGGAAAAATCGAAACGGTGACGCGGACTATCTAACGCAAAGACGCCGGGCTGCGAAGACGCGAAGCGTTTCTTGGTGCGTCTTCGCGGCCTTGCGACTTTGGGGCTTTGAGTTCGATACCTTTCGGACAATCGCGGGCACGTAGCTGGTTCCTATCCTTCACGGTCGATCCACCGCTGTTCCTTCACCCAACCGTACCACTCATGCGTGCGAAAAGACTGGCTGCGTCCCGGTTTCAACTTCTCCCCGCTATTTCATTTTGTGTGCCCAAGTTGCCATGTGATTAACACGTGTTCGCGGCATCAATTCCTGTAAATGTAGTGCTCCATCATCCGTTACCGCTGTATCCCAAAGTACGACTTCCTCCAGTTTCGGAAGTCTTGTCAAATGAACCAACCCATCGTTGGTAATGTGCGTACCGCTCAGATTAAGACGCCGTAGTCTGGGCAAGCCAGACAGATGCGAGAGACCGTCGTCGTTCATAAGCGTTTTTTTGAAACTGATTCGTTCAAGGTAGTTCAATTCTCTGATCGAAGCCAAGTCATCCTTGTCCAGCTTCCGCTTGCATGACTCGAACGACAGCCCCACCACACGCGCTGGTTTCCACCAGGACTCTGGCTGCCATGTTGAATCCGCCCCGAAGGACTTCTTGTATTCATCAACGATATGCGACTGACGATTAAGCTCGTCGACCATGAATCTCACTCGACTGAAGAAGAGAGCGCAGCACAGCATCAGAAGCAACACTGAGCCAATCGTGAATTGGTACCAACGGTGCCTGGGGCTTTCCGTAAGCGACAATTTCATGGCGTCATCCTTTGTCGAGAATTGCCGTTGGACTAAGACTCGAAAATCGAAACCGGGAAAACCGAGGGGACGCAGCCGGTTTGTATCCTTCATCGTCGATCCACGCCGATCCTTCACCCGTCCGAACCCAGCGTGCGTGCGCAGAAACTGGCTGCTTCCAGGTTTCAACTTCAAGGTTGTGGTCGGCTGGACGGTTCCGGTAGCGTTGACTCGTGACCAACATACGTCCAGGGCATCCTTTGCTGCAACTCGGCGGCTCCTGCCTCGCTTACTCGCGTTCGCCCTACATTCACTACGCCGACTTGGCACTGGGCTAATAGATTCACGCTCGCATCACTGACGCTTGAATCAACGAGACTGAGATTCGCCAATGGTTCGAGTCCCCTGATATACACCAGCATCGCTTTCAGTTGTTCGTCGCCGAAGGTCGGATCGTTGAAGGAAACGTAGTACTCCTCGCTGGCATTGCCCAATTGCGTGTCCCCTCCGGCCCGCTCAATCGCGTCGATACAATCCTGTATCGTTGGCCCGTCCGGCACGAAAAGGTAACCGACCACTGCGGCCATGGCCAAGACCATGACGCCCATCGCCAGCATCCAGCGGTACGAAAGCTGCCCTCTTCGCCATGGAGACAAGCGGCATTCATTGTGCATCAAGAAGCTGCGCATAAGTTATCTCGAGGATGCTCTTCGCCACCGAAGGACAAACAGGGGGGTATTATCGATTCCCCGGGGAGAAATGCGGACTGCGTTCGCCGCTCTTACCTCAGTTGGCGCATTCTGAAATCTGATACCCGTTTCCAGCCACTCTTCCCACTCTTCGAGACACCCCTCCAGCCAATGTAGTAGAAAGGGCGAATTTCGGCAAGATTGCCGCGCGAGGCTGCGACGGACGCGGAAGAGTGAGGAAACCGCGAAGAGTTGGGAACACTAATCTCTGCTAATCGTCGAGATTAGTGCCTATTAGCGACGATTAGCGTTCTTCTTCCTTCCCGGTCTTCTCTTGTTGCGTAGTCATTTCCTTAGCTTCGTGCGTATCAGGGACGAGCTCGGCGAGCCTAACCAGAGATGCCCGAATTCCTGTTGGTG
>DOEZ01000194.1 GCA_003532715.1 Planctomycetaceae bacterium | reverse complement strand
CGGGCACCAGCGGCGACTGCATTTCGAGCGTCGAGAGCAGCACGATGGGAAACAGCAACCAGTACATCGGGATCAGGATCACCCAGCCTCCGGCGAGCAGTCCGCCCAAGGGATACGTCAGCGTCCATGCCAGGATGAAGGGGACGGCGATACTCGTAATCAGAAAGAAGGCGTCGGTGGCCCAGGTCAAGAACATGGCGTCGGGCCAATTGACGATCAGGTCGTTGCCGGCCGCCGAGTCGTGCAGAATGGCCATGAGGTAGGCATTGGCGACAATCACGGTGAGAAGCGCGACGAGTGTGACCGCACCAGTCAGGAGCATACTGCCAACCCAGGTCCCGATCCCCTCGATACTGCCCAGTCGAACGGCATGGTAGGCAACGCCCACCAGCGCCGAAACGAACAACGACAAAACGCCCCAGCAGAGAATGGTGGGCATTTGCCCGAAGCACCGGAGTACTCCGTCGACCATCGGGCGCGGCGGCAGCTTGGGACGCTCGTCGGGTGGCTTGACTTCCTCCTCTTTCCACTCGCGATCGGGCCGGCGGCCGGGTGCCTCGTAGTCGTCGGGCAAACCGGCGACCGGAACCGCCAGGCCGGAGTGTTCGGCCGCCGCCGGCGCGCGAACCGAGTAATCCATGCCGCGTACGGCATACTCGTCGTCGGGCGCGGCGGGCGTCGGTTCCGCCGGAACAAGCGGCGCGGCGGGACGAACAGGTTTCGTCGCGGGTGCGGCCGTTCGATCGGCCGCATTCGAGGAACCCGCATCGCGGCCCGGCACTTCGACTTCAGCCCCGCACTGAGGGCACGACAGCGCGTGGCCGACGCGGGTGACCATGGCCTTGAGCGGCGAGCCGCATTGCGTGCAACGAAATCGGATGATGTTCTGGTTGCGTTCCACCATCGGCCACCCTCGACGATCGCCCAGTGGTTGTTTCTCGTCTACGCCTTCGGCGGGACGACGCCGATCGTCAACAACAGGTTGGCGTAGATGCGTTGCTCGCCCGTGGCGATGACCAAGGCCGTGTCGGGCGACCGGGCCAGATCGTAGAACGGAAATCGGCCGATCTTGGTCAACTCGGGACCGCCGGCCAACAGCTTGCGGAACTCGTCGAAAATGGGTTGGTCGGCGCCGTCGTCGGGGACCATGACGGTGGCCGCCTCGATCGGAATCGAGGGGATGAGCGCCTCGAGCACGTCGGTGACCTTGACCATGCCCGGCATCAGGTTGAGAAAGACCTTTTCGGCCATGTCGGGCGCGCCGGTCAGGAACGGATAGTTGCCGTCGGCGATGAGGACTTGCGTGCCATGGCCGGCCATGCCGAGGATGCCCAGGATTTCGGGCTGAAGGAGTTTGGTCTTGAGCATGAGTTGGTCTCCCGCGAAATAAGGAAAAGCACGATCAGAAACACTCCGGCGGGGAATTCCGCCCAGCCGGAACGATAGCCAGGATAGCAGATACGGCCCACGCTGGGTAGGGGTTGGCACAACACGGCCCCCTACGCACGAAGTCACGGAAATGACGACGCAACAAGGAAGGCCGGACTGACGCGAGACGGCATTCCCTCGCCGATTCTTACCAGTGATCGACGGGTCTGGTGAGAATTTCGCTGAGAATGATCGCCTGGCGGACGGTCTGGACGTCGCGGAGCATCACGGCGAAGCCGGCGGCGCTGGTGGCGGGGAAGGTGATCGGCGAGGGCTCTTCTTTGTGGGCGGCCGGGGCGGCCTGCTTGCTCGTTTGGGCTCCGCCGATATGTTGGACCTTCTTCTGAAGTCGTGCTTCAGCCTGTTGGACGGCCTGCCGCGCGTGCTCGCCCAATTCCCCAGCGCGGTGCTTGAACTTCGCGGCGTCGAGATCCTTTGCAACTCGCGCTTCGACCGTTCCCCCAACGCGGCGCGGGGTCGGTTCGACGACTTCGATCGCGACCGGAACGGGCGCGGGGCGCGCCGGTTGCGGTCGGGTCCGCTGCTGCTGGGCCGGGCGAGCTTCGGGCGGACGCCGCGAACCGGCTTGTCCGGCGACGGGCCGTGCTTGGGCGGGACGCGATTGGGCCGGTTGTGGCTGGGCGGGCCGCGCTTGGGCCGGCCGCTGTTGTCCGGCTCGCCCCTCGGCCGCGCGGCGAAGGAAGTCACCGATCTCGTCTTCCAAGGCGGCCGGGCGCGGTTGGCCGGCCGGCGCGCCAGCGACCTGTTGCTTGTCCTCGGCCACGAGCCGCCGCGCCGCTCGCTCGGCCGCTTCCTTCTGTTCGCGCTGCTTCGCCGCGATCTGACTGAACAGCGAGATCAGCCCGCCGACGACGAAAACGCCGATCCAGATCAGGTCTTCGATGCCGGCCAAGAGGATCGTTTCGGGGCTCATGCGGCGGATCCTCCGACCGTCTTCGTGCCCGGCCGCGCGATGGCCGCGCGCATGTCGGTGTCGGCCTGCACGTTGCGGAGCTTGTAGTAGTCCATGATGCCCAACGTCCCTTCGCGGAACGCCTGAGCGATCGCCTTGGGCACTTCGGCCTCGGCCTGGACCACCTTGGCTCGATTCTCTTCGATCTGCGCGACCATTTCCTGCTCCTCGGCAACCGCCATGGCGCGACGGCCCTCGGCGTTGGCCCGGGCGACTCGCACGTCGGCCTCGGCCTGTTCGCCTTGGAGCACCGCGCCGATGTTGTCGCCGACGTCGACGTCGGCAATGTCGATCGAGACGATCTCGAACGCCGTTTGCGAATCGAGGCGGCGAGCCAGCACGGTCTTCGAAATCTTATCGGGATTCTCGAGCACCTCGCCGTGCGTCGCGGCCGAGCCGATCGCGCTGACGATGCCCTCGCCCACCCGGGCGATGATCGTCTCTTCGGTCGCACCGCCGATCAACTGGGCCAGATTGGCGCGAACCGTCACCCGGGCGCGCACCTTGAGTTGGATGCCGTTCTGGGCGATGCCGTCGAGCGAATCGCGAACCGATCCCTTGGCCGGGCAGTCGATGACCTTCGGGTAGACGCTTGTTTGGACGGCTTCAAGGACGTTTCGGCCGGCCAGATCGATCGCCGTCGCGCGTTTGAAATCGAGATCGACGATCTTGGCTTTGGCCGCGGCGATCAGGGCGCGGATGACCAACGGCACGTTGCCGCCGGCCAGGTAGTGTGCCTCGAGCGCCTTCGACGTCAGCCCCGTCTTCTCGTCCAATCCGGCCTGGACGGCCATGATTTTGCTGCGAACGATCACGCGGGCGTCGACCTTGCGGAAGGTCATTCCCAACAGATCGAGGATGCCGATCCCCGCGCCGGTGGTCACCGACTGAATCCAAAGCCGGAAATATCGCGCCACGACGGCCAAGACGACCAACGCGAAAATCACCGCGATGAGAATCACACCGATCCAAAGCAAGCGTCCGAGGTCGGAAGCGTTTTCCTGAGCGAAGAGAAACATTGATACGATCCTTCGAAAGGCGTGAAAGAGATCCAGGTCCGAAAGACTCCCCATGTGCCCTCCGGTTTAGCGGTCGGGAGCGAAAATGTCAAGTCGAGGACTCGTTTTCCTCGTCGAACGGGTCCAGAATCACCGTATCGATCGGTTTGGAGAGGGGGTCGTCCGTGTCAGCCGTCGCGGCCAGCTCGTCGGGGTCCAACGGGCGGACGACGACGCGGTTGCCTCGCACCTCGATGACGCGAACCCACTGGCCCGGATCGACGGCCCCCCCCTCGCTGACGCAATCGACCGTTCGGCCCTCGATTCGGACCGCGCCGGCGGGCAGCATCTGACTCTTTGCCTTACCTATTTTGCCCAGGAGACTTTTCAGGTGTCGCTCGTCCTCGGGCATCACCTCCTCGGGCGTCGGGGCATGTAGGACGATCTTGCGGCCCATCCGCGTGTCGGGCAGCCAGTGCAACGCGAGGATGATGACTAGGGGCACGCCGACGACGGCGGTCAGCAACACGCCGATCCCCATTGCCGAACTGCTCCGGAAGGCGAGAATCACGGCCCCGACGATCGCGCAGAACGACAGAAAGCCGAGCATTCCGCCCGAGGGAAAGAACACCTCGAGAATCACCAGCCCCAAGCCGACGACCAAGAGCAGTATGGCGAAGACCCACAAGAATTCCATTTTATCTCCTCAAGCCGATTTTCGTCGTATGTCAATCTTCTCGCACCGTCGGTTCGACGATGACGCGGTTGCCGTGGATTTCGACGACCCTGACGCGAACGCCGGGCTTGATCAGTTCGCCGTCGGCGATGACGTCGACCAGCCGTTCGCCAAAGCGCGCCTTGCCGCTGGGCGTGAGTTGGGTTGTCGTCGTTCCTTCCTCGCCGAGCAGACCCTCAAAATGGACCAGCGATTCGCTCCGGCTGATCGATTCCTTTTCTTCGCCGGCCGGGGGCGAGAGCATCAGCCGGTTCAAAAACGGCGCGCGCGGCAGCCATCGGTTCAACAGGGCGCCCGAGGCGACGACACCCAGCGCGGCGGCGGCCACGACGGTCAGCGAGATCTGGAACTGGCGGAGTTGATAGCTGTTCTGCGGCAGGATGAAGTTCTGCGTGGCCAGCACCAACGAGATCAGAATCAGCGCGCCGCCGCCGATACCGAAGATGCCGAAGCCCGGCAGGATGAAGATCTCGATCGCCAGGCAGCCCAGCCCGAGCAGGAACAGAAGCACGTCGAGCCAGACGAGGCTGTCGCCGACGAACTGCGCCCAGAAGAACAACACGACGCAGACGAGTCCCAGAAAACCGCCCAGGCCGACGCCCGGCGTGTGCATTTCGGCGTAGAGCGCGCCGCCGGCGATGATCAGCAGCAGCACCGACATGACGGGCGAGGCGAGGATTCGGACCAACGAATCGGTCCAACTCGGCTCGAACAGCGTCGGGTCGTCTTCGAGGCCGTAGAGTTCCTTGAACTGGCCGAAATCGTCGACCACGTGGTTGGCCAGGTGGAAATCGACCGCGTCGGTCCCCTGGACCTGGAACTGCTGGCCCGGCGTCGTCACCCGGGGGCCGACACTCCATTTCGTCGGGTCGGTTTGCGACTGGAGTTCCTCGGTCGAGAAGAAGTCGACCAGCCCCAACTCGGCGTCGGTTCGCGTGCAGCGGAATACTTCGACATTCGGATCGATCATGGCCGTCGGCAGCGACCAGGCGAGGTTCTTGTCCTTGGCTCGCTGCTGAACGCCGGGCTTGACCCCGTCGATTTCGTCGCGCGTCATGTTGACGCTGCCCGGGCCGCCGAGAACCGCGTCGGGAAGCATCACGACCTGGTCGCACGCCAGGGCGACCAGAGCGGCGTCGCTGCGCGCTTCGTAGGGAATATAGGCGACCGTGCGAACCTGGTTCGCCGGCAGGCCGACCAGGAAGTTGGCCAGATTGGCGCTGTCTTCGACCGATCCGCCCGCGCTGTCGATCCGAAGGCAGATGAAATTGGCGCGGTCGCGTCCGACGGCGTTTTCGATCTGTTGTCGCACCTGCTCGGCCTTGCGGAAGGTGATCAGTCCTTCGACGTCGACTCGGACGGCTTTCCACGAGTCGCCGAGCATCATGGCCTCTTCGATGTCGCCGTGCGAAAGCTGCAACGCCCGCTCGACGTCGGTGCGATCGTCGGCCAGGTAGCTCACGAAGCCGAGTTGCCGCGATTGGACGCCGGAGAACGTCGCGGCCTCGCCTGCCGTGACGATCGTCTTCTTGCTCTTGATCGGGTGGCGTTCGGCCAGCGCGTCGAGTTCGCCGGGCGTGATGAACTCGCGGCTTACGTCGGTCTCGACGTCGAGAACTTCGTGGGCCGGGTCGAGCATGCCGATGGCCAGTTCGACCGGCACGGTCCGCCGCCGCTGGGCAATCTCGCGATAGCCGCTGCGCATGACGTCCTCGATCTGGTCGCTGTCGATGCCGGCCGCGCCGATCGAGGCGTCGGGGGCCATGATGATTTCGTCGCAGGCAAGCGCCACCAGCACGGCGTGGCCCTGAATCGATCGCGGAAGGTAGGCAACGGTCGTCGCCCCGGCCAGGGCGTCGCTCGACAGGTAGCGGGCCGTCTCGAGCGACGCGCCGAACTGGCTTCCACGGCCGAAGTTCTCTTGGCTCGGCGGGATGTCGAACTCGAAGATCAGCACGGGGCGAAGCTCTTTCGCGCGCGCTTCGTCCAACGTTCGATCGACGAAACGCTTGACGAGCCGTTCGGTGTCGGCGGTGACGGGCAGCGGCACCTTGAGCAGGCGGCCGAACCGCTGGGATTGAGCCGCGGGGATGTTGGCTTCGCCGGGGACGTTGGCTTCGCCCGGCGCATTGGCATCGCCGGGCACGGGTACGTTGGTTTCGCCGGGTACGTTGGCATCATCGGGAACGGGCACGCTGGCTTCGCCCGGGACGCTCGCCGGGTTCGGCGTGTCGACGATGGCCGGCTCGTCGGCCGTGGCGGGGGCGAGCAGCAGCGGCAGGACGAGGCACGTCGCCGCGAAGACAAGCAGCAGACGGCGTAGGCGGACACGGTTCGGTCTGAACACGGCTTTGCACCCTTGTTTCGTGGCGATCGCCCGGGCCGGCGGCGAGC
>DOEZ01000104.1:6679-6863 GCA_003532715.1 Planctomycetaceae bacterium | reverse complement strand
GTCAGTTCTCTTCGGCCTTGTTGTCGGCGTTCTTGCCGGCCGGATTGGTGCCGCGGCCGAACAGACCCGACCGCAATGCTTCGTCGTCGCTGGCGATTCGCCCTCGCCCTTGATGACGCTCGCGGCGCGCGAGATTCAACGCTACGTCTATTTGCGCACCGGTGAGCTGTTGCGATTCGCCCGG
>DOEZ01000104.1:0-6672 GCA_003532715.1 Planctomycetaceae bacterium | reverse complement strand
ACGGCCGACACGGCCGTCGATGCCGTCGTTCTGACCATCGATCGTTCGCTCGAACCAGAACAGTATCGTCTGCGAACCGCGCGCGAAGACAATCGAACCGTCTTGACCGTCGCCGGCGGTAGCGACTTGGCCGTGCTCTACGGCGCGTACCACTTCGCCGAGAAGCTCGGCGTGCGGTTCTACGTCCACGGCGACGTGATCCCCGACCGGCCGATCGCCTTCGAACTGCCGAATCTCGACGAAACGCACTCGCCGCTTTTCGAACATCGCGGGATACAGCCGTTCCACGACTTCACCGAGGGACCCGACTGGTGGTCGCTTGACGATTACAAGACGCACATCTCGCAGCTTCCGAAGTTGCGAATGAACTGGATCGGCTTTCACTGCTATCCCGAGGGATCCGTCGGTCCAGAGCCGCTGGTGTGGATCGGCCTGCCCGAAGACGTGAACGACGACGGCACGGTCAAGTTCGCCTATCCGTCGCGCTGGGCCAGCACGTGGGGCGGTTCGTGGGGCTATCATCCGGCCAAGACGAGCGAGTTCGCCGCGGGAGCGTCGCTGCTCTTCGCCGGCGACGATTTCGGCTCGCCCGCGACCGACGGCCATCGTCCCCTTCCGCGAGACGCCCGCGAGTCAGTGGCCGTGTTCGACAACGCGGGTCGGTTTTTCGACCAGGTGTTTCGCCACGCGAAGCGCCTCGGCGTGGCGACCGTCATCGGCACCGAGACGCCACTGACGATTCCCCGGGCCGTCAGGGAACGACTCGAAGCGAAGGGGCTCGATCACGACGACGCGACCGTTCGCCGGCGGCTTTACGAGGGCATCTTCTCACGTATTGCCCTCGCCCACCCACTCGATTACTACTGGCTCTGGACGCCCGAAGACTGGACGTGGGGCGGCGACAAACCGGGCCAATATGAAGCGACCCTTGCCGATGTCCGATCGGCGCTCGCCGCGCTCGATTCGATCGGCCGTCCGTTCCGCCTAGCGACGTGCGGTTGGGTGCTCGGACCGTCGCACGATCGCTCGCGATTCGACAAGGATCTGCCGAAGGACGTCGCGGTGGCCTGCATCAACCGCCAATTCGGGTTCGCGCCGGTCGAGCCGGGTTTCGCTCGCGTCGAAGGGCGAACCAGGTGGGCCATTCCCTGGGTCGAGGACGATCCTGCCATGATTATTCCACAGCTTTGGGCGGGCCGAATGCGACGCGACGCGGCCGACGCTTATGCCTACGGCTGCGCCGGGTTGATGGGAATCCACTGGCGCACCAAAGTCCTCGCACCCAATTTCGCCGCGTTGGCCGCCGCCGCGTGGAACCAGGCCGGCTGGAATCCCGAGCCCGGCTCGCGGATCGCCCTGCCCGACGTTCCGACCATCGATATCCGGCTTCGCGGCCTCGTGGCGGCGTTCCGGCAACCCATCACCAAGACCCGCGAAGACCCGGTCTATCAAACGGTCGTGTACGACGTCGACGGGTACGTGCTGCGGATTCCGAACGGCCGCTACCGCGTCTTGCTGAAGTTCTGCGAACCGCACTACCGCGAGGCCGGACGGCGCGTGTTCGGCGTCCGGATCCAAGGCAAGGCGGCGATCGAGTCGCTCGACGTGTTTGCCGAAGTCGGCGGCGACACGGCGGTTGACTACGCGTTCACTGACGTCGAGGTCGACGAGGAGGTCTTGAAAATCGACTTCGTCAAACAAACCGAGTTTCCGCTGATCGCCGGAATCGTTGTCGACGGCCTTACGGCCGCGAGCAACCAGATCGCCGCCGAGCCCTTCGTCCGAAAGATCAACTGCGGCGGCAAGCAATGGGCCGACTACGAAGCCGACCTGACTACCCCCGAGTTGACCGTCGCGGCCGTCCGCGACTTGCCGAGAGACTTGCCCAGCGACGATTTCTACCGCGACTGGTGCGAGGCGTGGTTCGGCTCCGAAGTGGCCGAGCCGATGGCGAGGCTGTTCACGCGGCTCGACGGCGGCCTGCCCGGAGGCGCTGCTTCGCGGCGCGGCGTCAACCTGCCGCGACCGTCCACGTGGATCGACGGTCCGGGGGGAATCGTTATCGACGGCCGTCCGTGGAGCCAGGTCGAACGCGACTATGCATTCGTCGACGAAATGGCCGCGCTGGGCGAAAAGATCGAGGGGGAGGGCAACCGCGCACGCTTCGACTACTGGCTCGCCACCATGAAGTATCTACGCGCCGTCGGCCGACTCGGCTGCCTGCGGGGTGAACTCGACGCGGCCATGAAAGCGCTCGCCGGCGAACCGGACGAAGCAACGAGACACGCGGCCGCCGGGCGAGCACTGGCGATTCGCGTCGAAATGGCTCGGGCGTGGGAGCAAATGATGACCTTGCAGCTCGCCGCAACCGACACCGTCGGCGAAATGGGCACCATCGCAAACCTCGAACAGCACGTGCGTCGGAGCGCGGCCGGCGATGGCCGGCGTTTTCTCGAAGCGCATGACGAAACCTTGGCCGATGCGTTGGGAAGTGAATTGCCCGAATCGATCCGACCGACCAACCGCTATCGGGGCGAACCACGATTGATCGTGCCGACGGTGCGCCCCGACGTCGATCGGGGCGAGCAGCTCGACTTGAAGGTCATCGTGCTCGACAACCAGCGACCTCGCGATGCGGTAATCCACTGGAGGACGCTCGGCAACGGTCCCTTCAACTCGATCAAGTTGAGCCATGTGGGCCGCGGTGTTCATTCCGTCGTGCTGCCGCCGGCCGAGGAGTCGACCATTGAATACTACATCGAGGCGACCACGGCCGGGGGGCGAACGCTGCGATGGCCCGCGACCGCCCCAAAACTCAACCAGTCCGTCGTTGTCATGCCGTGAATGTCGACCGTGAATGCGCGGGACGCACGGGACGACCTCGTGTTAGTACCGCGTCTGCGCGCGTTGCGGGTTCCTCGACACACTCGGCGCGGCGATTGGTTTCGGCGGGGCCTTGGTCGGCGCCGCGCGGCTCGGGTCGATCATGCCGGGCGTCTCGGGCGAGTTGTCGGGCGTTCCCGTGCTGCTCGTCGGCTGGCCGCAACACTGCGAGCAACCGCTGCCGCCGGGTCCCGTGTAATCGCCCATGCAGTTGCACGGATCGCAACAATCGGGCGGATCGCCGTGGAAGTCGCCCCAATAGACCTCGCCGCAACCGTTGTTGTAGCAGCCGAACCACGCGGCCGGCCGAATCAGGCCAAAGACGCTGCACAGCAAGCCCGGACCTTCGCAACAACCGCAGGTGCAACCACCGCACTCACAACCGCACGGGCCGCAGCTCTCGCCGCATCCGTCGATCATGCCGCAGCCGTCGCCCATTCCGGCGCCGGGTTCGCAGCGCGCGTCGCACGAGGCCGACGGACCGCAGCCCCAGGTCGGCCCGAATCCCCAAGTGCCGTAATAGGGATGACGGCACGGACGACAGCCGCCGGTCGCGCACGAACCTTCGCCGCCCGGACCGCAATCGCCGCAATGGCGCGTGTCGCACAGCGTGCCCGGGCCAAAGGGGCTGTGAACAAACTGCTGGAACTCACAGCAACCGCTGCTGAGCACGGCGGCCATGACGAAAAGTCCGGCCAAAATGAACCGATGCATGGTGTCCCCCGGGGAATAGTTTGAATGTCTTGGGTCGTTGTTGGCGTCAGGGAATGCAACCGAGGATACTCGCTCGTTGCCGACAGTGAACCGCCGGCCCCGACCTCGGAAAAAGGGCACTCAACGATGCTTATCGGCCGGACGATCGGAAAAATCGAGAAAATCGACATATCCGTAAGACTCGCCCCGCTTTGCCACGCTGATCGTCCCTGTCGGGAGCCGAGTGGAAGCCTTGGCGACCCCCATGCGGCGTATTTCGGCCGGATTCGGATGCCCTACAAGGTTCGGTGCGACACTTCCGATCGGCTCGGGTTGGCTATAGAATGGGAGGGAGGTTCAGCCGCTCGGTGGGGCTCGCGGAGCCCGACCCACCCTACAGAGTTAAAGACTGAAAAATCCAGGTTGGAGAATACGTACGTGTCAGACAGACTTTCGACCGTCGATGAAGCCATCGACGCTATCTCCCAGGGACAAGTGGTCATCGTCATGGACGACGAGCAGCGCGAGAACGAGGGCGACTTCGTCTGCGCCGCCGAGAAGGTGACGAACGAGACAGTCAACTTCATGATCACGCACGGCCGGGGGCAACTCTGCATGCCCCTGCTGCCCGAGACGTGTCAGCGGCTCGACCTGCAGCCCATGGTCGCCGAGAACACGGCCCCGCTGGGAACGGCCTTCACCGTGCCGGTCGATCATCGGAATTGCCGCACCGGAATCACCGCCCCGGAACGAGCCATGACGATCCGCGCGATCGTCGATCCGGAAAGCAAGCCGGGCGATTTCGTCCGCCCGGGGCACCTGTTCCCGCTGATTGCCAAGGAAGGGGGCGTTCTGCGCCGCGCCGGGCACACCGAAAGCGCGGTCGACTTGACCCGACTGGCCGGCCTCCAGCCGGCCGGCGTGCTGTGCGAAATCCTGGCCGAAGGGGGCGACCGCGCCTCGCGCGAGGAGCTCTATGCACTGGCCGCGCGCTTCAATCTGAAGATCATCACGGTCGGCCAACTGATCCGCTATCGGCGTCGGAGCGAGAAACTCGTCTATCGCATGGCTCAGGCCGATTTGCCCACCAAGGTCGGCCCCGCGCGAATCCACGCGTACGGGGTTCAATACGAATCGCAAGAACCGGTGGCCATCGTCTGGGGCGATCCGACCAAGTCGGCCGCTCCGCTGGTCCGGCTCCATTCGGCCTGTTTTACGGGCGATCTGCTCGACTCGCTCCGCTGCGATTGCGGCGACCAGTTGCGGCTGGCCATGGAGATGATCGGCAACGAAGGCTCCGGCGTGCTCGTCTACCTGCCGCAGGAAGGACGTGGCATCGGACTGGTCGAGAAGATCAAAGCCTACGCCCTGCAAGATCAAGGCATGGACACGATCGAGGCGAACATCGCGTTGGGACATCAGGCCGATTTGCGCGATTACGGCGTCGGCATTCAGATTCTCAAGGATCTCGGCCTGTCGAAGGTCCGCCTGCTGACGAACAATCCCAAGAAGACCGACGCCTTCATCTACGGCGGCTTCGATCTGGAAGTGATCGACCAGGTGCCGATCGTCGGCCCCGTGAACGAACACAACGAGCGTTATCTCCAGACTGAGCGCGACAAGATGGGCCACCGGCTGCCGTAGGACGCCAGCGCGAGACGCATTTCTGCCTGGACCGATCCTGATGACCCACCAAGCCCGCCGCTCGGGTGGTCCTGTCCTTTTGCGCCCGAATGTCTAAACTACCTTATGGGGCGCGTGGCGATACGGAACAGACTAACAGAACCTCATCCCGGCGGGCGATGGCGCCGCCGCCGAATATCATGCCCCATCCTACGCTCCACCCGACGACCGCTCCGCGTTTGGCGATCGAGGTGCGCGGAGTGGTCCAGGGGGTTGGGTTTCGCCCGTTCGTCTATAAGGCCGCGACGGCCCGCGGGCTGCGCGGGTGGGTGCGCAACGAGACGGATCTGGTCCGGATCGAGGTCGAGGGCGCTTCGGCGGCCTTGGAGTCGTTTGTGGACACGCTGCGTCGCGATGCTCCACCCCAGGCCCGAATCGACGCGCTCGACGTAACGGAAATGCCCCCGGACGGCGGCAAGTCGGCGGAGGTGTCTTTTTCGATTTTGACCAGTCGAGAAGTTGCGTCGCGACGTCCCGCCGTGCCGGCCGACCTGGCCACGTGCTCCGAGTGCCTGGCCGAGCTGCGCGATCCGGCACAAAGGCGCTATCGCTATCCGTTCACCAATTGCACGAGCTGCGGGCCGCGGTGGTCGATCATCGAGGGGGTGCCCTACGATCGGCCGCGGACGTCGATGAGCCGGTTCGAGATGTGCCCGGCGTGCCGCGCCGAGTACGACTCGCCGGCCGATCGCCGGTTTCACGCTCAACCGATCGCGTGCCCGGCGTGCGGTCCCGAGTTGCGGCTGCTTGACGCGGGCGGCGGCTTGCTTTCGACCCGCGACGACGCACTCCGCGCCGCTGTCGAGGCTATTCTGGCCGGTCAAATCGTCGCCCTGAAGGGACTTGGCGGTTTCCAGCTTCTGGTCGATGCAACGTCCGACGCGGCCGTGCGGCGGCTGCGCGAACGCAAGCACCGCCCGGCGAAACCTCTGGCCGTCATGATCGGCACGCTCGGCGAGGTTCGCGTCCGCTGCGATGTGTCCGACGCCGAGGCCGACTTGCTCGGTTCGTCGGCCGCGCCGATTGTGCTGTTGGCTCGACGTTCGTCGGATCGGACGATTGCCGAGTCGGTCGCGCCGGGCAATCCCGAACTGGGCGTCATGCTGCCCTACACGCCGTTGCATCATTTGCTGATGGTCGACGTCGGCCGGCCGATCGTTTGCACGAGCGGCAACCTTTCGGAAGAACCGATGGCCGTCGCCACGGCTGACGCCATCGACCGGTTGGGCCGCATCGCCGACGTGATTCTGACGCACAACCGGCCGATCGTGCGCCCGGTCGACGATTCAGTCGTCCGGTGCGACGCGAACGGCCCGATGATTCTCCGACGCGCCAGGGGCTACGCGCCGTTGCCGATCGAGTTGGCCGACGCCCCTCGGTCCGCCAGAGTCGCCAAAGTCGCCTTTCGCTCCG
>DOEZ01000102.1 GCA_003532715.1 Planctomycetaceae bacterium | reverse complement strand
CCCCACCCTACTATTATTGATCGAACCACGGGGGGCCATCGTCGATGCCCAAGTACATTCTCGCGCTCGACCAGGGTACGACGTCGAGTCGGGCCATTCTTTTTGGCCGCGACGGGCGGAGCGTCGGCGCGGCCCAGCAGGAGTTCGAGCAGATTCTGCCCAGCCCTGGATTGGTCGAACACGATCCCGAAGCGATCTGGTCGAGCCAATTGGCCGTCGCGCGCCGGGTTCTCGAAGCGTCGTCGGTTTCGGCCGACAACGTGGCCGCGATCGGCGTGACCAACCAACGAGAGACGACCATTCTCTGGGATCGCGACTCGGGCCGGCCGGTCGCCAACGCCGTCGTCTGGCAAAGCCGAGCGAGCACGCCGATCTGCGAGCGTCTGAAGGCCGAGGGACTCGAACCGATCGTCCACCGCAAGACGGGCCTGTTGTTGGACGCCTATTTCTCGGCCGGCAAGATCAAGTATCTGTTGGACGCCGACGACGAGCTTCGACGCCGCGCCGGCCGAGGCGAAATCTGCTTCGGCACCGTCGATTCGTGGCTCATTTGGCGGCTTTCGGGCGGCCGGCTTCATGTGACCGACCCGAGCAACGCGAGCCGAACGCTACTGCTGAACATCCACACGCACGAGTGGGACGACGAATTGCTCAGGATGTTTGGCGTCCCCCGGGCCATGCTGCCCGAGGTTCGCTCGACGAGCGAAGTCTACGGCGAAACCGACCCGCGATGGTTCGGCCGGGCGATTCCGATCGCGGCGGCCGTGGGAGACCAACAGGCGGCCGTGTTCGGCCAGAATTGTTTCGCGCCGGGCGAGGTCAAAAACACCTACGGAACAGGTTGTTTCATGCTGATGAACACGGGCGAGACGCCCGTCGAGTCGAAGCACAACCTGCTGACGACGATCGGCTGGCACGTCGGCGGCCGGACGACTTACTGCCTCGAAGGCTCGGTCTTCATCGGCGGGGCGGTCGTTCAGTGGCTACGCGACGGGCTGGGGCTGATCCGAAAATCGAGCGACGTCGAGACGCTGGCGGCGGGCGTGGCCGATTNNCCGGCGTTCGTCGGCCTCGGCGCGCCGCATTGGGACAGCCAGGCGCGCGGCGCGATCCTTGGCATCACGCGCGGCACGACCGCCGGGCATCTGGCTCGGGCGGGTGTCGAGTCGATGGCCTTCCAGACGCGCGATTTGCTCGACGCGATGGCCAGCGACGCGGCCCGGCCGATCGAAGACCTGAAGGTTGACGGGGGCGCGTCGGTGAACGACGCCTTAATGCAGTTCCAAGCCGACCTGCTGGGCGTCGACGTGCTTCGCCCGGTCGTGGCCGAAACGACGGCGCTGGGGGCGGCCTATCTGGCGGGCTTGGCCGTCGGCTATTGGACCGATCAGGACCATGTGGCCGAGAACTGGGTGTTGGACCGGCGATTCTCGCCCGGCGGCGAAATCGAGGCCGTCGAAGCCCACTACGCCCGGTGGAAAGAAGCTGTGCGGCGAACGCGAGGTTGGGAGTCGGCGTGATGGTTCGCGTCGCTGGACCGAGATGCGGCTTCATGGTAGGATGATTTCAATCGGTGAGGGATACCAGGATTCCTCGGTCGATGTTTCGCCGTTGCCTTCGGAGTAACACTGACATGCAATCCAAGAAAGGTCCCAAGTTGTTGATCGGGATCGGCGTTTTTCTCACGCTCGGGCCGCTTTGGGGATTTCTCGGCACGATCATCGGCATGGTTCGGGAGTTTACGGCCATAGAAACGTCGTCGGCCGCTCCCAGGCCCGAAGACTTGGCTTCGGATATCAGTGTCGCGTTGCTGGCGACCGTGGCGGGGTGGATTGTTTGCCCGATCGGCATTGGACTTCTTGTTGGCGGTGTCGTTTGGCTGACCCGAGACAATGGCAAGACATATGACGACAGTTCCCCTGATCCTCATTCCCGGGCTGGCGGCTGACGAGTCGATCTTCGCGCCGCAGAAGAGCGTGTTTCCCAATCTGACGGTGCCTCGGTGGCCAGCCCCGGCCGCGGGCGACACACTATCGTCGTACGCCGAGCGATTTGCCCGCGCGATTCGCTCCGACGAGCCATGCGTCCTCGGCGGCGCCTCGTTTGGCGGGATGGTGGCACTGGAGATGGCTCGATATGTCCATCCGTTGGCCGTGCTTTTGATTGGCAGCGTGCGGGAGCCGGCGGAACTTCCGCGTCGCGTTCGCCTGTTTCGGCCACTTCGCGCGGGGATCGGCCTGTTTCCATTCCGCTTGCTTCAGTGGTCGTCGATGCCGGCGGCCACGGCATCGGCAAGACGGCTCATGCCGCATCTGGGCGGTCTGGCCCGGCAGTTCGGCGACGCGGAAACGCCGCTGTTGCGATGGTCGATTCGTCAGATACTCTCATGGGATGAACGGCCGCGCGTGGAGTGCCCGGTTTTCCATATCCACGGCGATCGAGATCATGTGGTGCCGATCGGACGAACTCGGCCCGACACGATCGTCGGCGGCGGGGGGCACGTGTTGTCGTTGACGCACCCGGAACAGGTCAATGCGTTCATCCGGTCGTGCCTGGAGCGGATCGAAGTGGATCGCGGGTAGCGGGCAGCCCCGATCGTTTCGCCATGGGGCTCTGTATCACCGTAAACCATTGACACACAATAAGTTGCACCAACACTGCCAAGAAAATAGAAACGCCCGGTCAGCCGTGCCGGGCGTCTCTTTCTCGTCGTATCAATCAGGTCGAAGCGGCCGAAGCGAGTTCGGCGGGCCGAAACAAGTTCGGCGGGCAAGCGACTTCGCCGGAAGAGCGTCGAAATCGACGCCTACTTCTTGGCGACCTTCTTGCGCTTCTTGGCGACCTTCTTCTTCGCAACTTTCTTCGTCGCCTTCTTGGCTACCTTTTTCTTGGCAACCTTCTTCTTAGCCACCTTCTTCTTGGCGACCTTCTTCTTGGCGACTTTCTTCGTAGCCTTCTTCTTGGCAACTTTCTTCTTGGCCACTTTTCGTCCTCCTAACAAACGTGCTGGGCGGAATTCGCACGAACCATCGGGCTGGGGCCGAGGAGGGTCAGTCGAATCGCCGCCGAAACAAGACAGATCGAGCAGGCCGCGAGCCACTTTCGGTTGAAACCGTTAAAGGCGTCTGGCACCGCTCTGGTGATCTCCTATCAAACTCTGTCGTCGATGATTCAAACCCAGTTGCACAACCCAACGACACGATGTTAAACCACGAAGTTTTCCATATCGTATCCATTTCATGGATCATTTCAAGTACAATTTTGGCATTTTGATAAGTTTTCTTGATCTTTTTTTCCATTTTGCGTCGTTCGACATGCGATTGACCAAGTCCGAAGCGCGAATCGTCGCGACTCTCTTCAGAAAATCAACGGCGGCAATCCGAAGTCGGATTGCCGCCGTTGAAAAGAAAAAATCGTGGTCATTGCACCGAGAAAAGGCACCCTTCGCCGTGCTTTGACGTGTTCGCACTCACTCAAGATCGCGCAGTTCGACGAGCGTATGCACCTCCATCACGCCGTCGATCGCGCGCGCCTTGCTCGTCACGCAACGAACCACCGAAAGAATTTCGATGGCCGCGCGGACCTGGTTCTTAATCCCGTCTCGTTGCGCGTCGGGCGCATCGGCGCCAAGGTTCTCGTCGAGAATTCGGTCGACAGCCATGTCGATCCACGGCGCGGCGGCTCGAAGCAATCCGCACCAATCGAACACCACCGCGACCGACATCGGTTGACTCGGATCGGCCAAAACTCCGCCGGACCCCAGCGGCGTCGACTCAAGGAGCCGACCGGTATGGCTCGGCGACATCGAAAAGATACAAACTTGGTCGCCAATGCCCACATTCGGGGAAATTTGCTTGTCCACGGGGCATTCGTC
>DOEZ01000019.1 GCA_003532715.1 Planctomycetaceae bacterium | reverse complement strand
ACTTCGCCTCGCGTCGCGTCGGTGACCTCCGTGACATCGCCGTTAATGACACCCACAAGACCCGGGTCGCCATGGGCGTTAGGCACTGTCGCCGGAGCGGTGTTGATATTCGCGTTCGTCTCGAAATTGTGGACAAAGACCGGGGTGACGCCGGAGACCGTCGATGCGTTGAAACTGGTCGCCTGATACAGCGATTGCACCTGGGCGTCCGACAACGTCCCACGATAGAAGGCGATGTCGTCCATGTAGCCTTCAAAGTCTGCGGTCGTGGTCGCTCCACCGTCCTTTCCACCGATGAACAACTGGCTCGTAGGCGCCGACACGTCGTTGGGAACAAATCCCATGACAAGTGGAAGCACCCCCGTGTTAACCGGGCTGCCGTCGACGTACAACGTCACCGAGTCCGCCGGCCGATAGGTTCCCGACCGGTCAAATACGCCGGTCACGTGGTGCCAGCCCGTGCCGGCGAGGTTGACGGGAGTTTCTAGCTCATCCAAGTGCTGCAACGAGAACTTGCCGGAATCATCACCGCTGATATCCTGGGATCGCAGTGAGACCGCGCCCCCTTTGGTGTAGACGATGAAACCGGGAGCCCCGCTCGACAAGTTCCCCTTGGTGAACAAGAAACGGGTTGCCGCGGGATCCGCCGCTTCCACCTCGGTTTGGTTGTACCAGAACGAAAACGAGAAGTCGGTCAAGCCGGGATTGAGATCGGCGTTGAGGCCGTCGGCGAACGTAATCTGGTTGGGGTTGTACTGTGGGGCGGTAATCGTCGTGAAGTCAATCGCCGTCCCGCGGTTGGCGCCGCCAGGGTCGAACGTTCCCACGTAGGCGGCCGGGTTCGTCTGCGCGTGGAAGCCGTTGCCCGACACGTCTTGCCAATAGCTGGCTTGGCTTGGCGGGGTGATGTTGTTCATCGGATTATAGAGCACAAGGCCGGTTGACAGTGCCGCCTGCGACGTAGACGCCGCGGTCAGGCACAGCATCGCCGCGATCACGATCGCGCCGAAAGTTGTTAATTCACGCTTGGTCATCGCATTGACCTCCATTTGGATACGCAGGAAACAGAAATATCAGAAGCTCTTGGCATGAACTACAGTTTCCGGCCCCGTCGCGACGCCAGCCCAAACAGGACCATGCCGGACAACAACGCGAGCAAGCCCGGCTCGGGCACGATGGCCGCTCCGTTATAGATCGACACGATTTCGTCACTCGAAAGCGCCCGAGTCCAGACTGCGAAATCGTCGATATCACCCTTGAAAGTGTTGGTCGTTCCCGCGACCTTGCCCAGAGTCAGCGCGAGCGTCGTGTTGAAATCGGCCGTGCCGTTGTTGGGGAACGTGACCGAATAGCTGGCTTCGTTGGAATCCCACAGGCCGTTGTCGCCGTCCTCGCCCGATCCGACGCCGTTGATGTACGCATAGAAGTGCCCCGTTTCCTGATTGATCACCATCGCAAGGTGGTACCAAACTCCATCGAGCACCTTGCCGGCGTCGGTGAGGCCCTCCGTGACGGTATTCTGCCTGGTAGTGCCACTGCCTCCGTCATAATTCGCTCGCACGGACAACCCGGGGCCGGATGCGTGGCTCCCCGCCCTCAGGCCGAACGACCATGCTTCGGCCGTCGTGCTGGAATTGCCCTTCGCGGCCGGAAATTCGGTGCTCGTAAGATCGTCGCGTTTCATCCACATGGCAACCGTGTAGCTCGTGGTGCCGGGGTCGAGATTGTCGCCGAAGTCGACGTAGTTGCTCGAGCTCCTGGTGTCGAAACTAAGCACATTGCCGCGTTCGGCGTCGACAGCCTGTGTCACGTTGCCGACAACGGTGCCAGGAACTAGCTGCGCCCCATACACGTCCGGCAGCACTTTGTCGACATTAATGGCATCGGTGTCCTCCATGTCGCAGTAAAGCGCAAGGCCGGTTGTCAAGTCGGCGTTGGCCGAGGCCGCGAGAAACAAATTCATGGCAACCACGATGGATGCCGCCACACTCATGCGAATTCGAAGACGCATGGTACTCTCCCTTCGAAAGAAACAAAACCTTGTTGATTACTCCATGCCCGCCACGTCACACCTCGCCTCTGTTTCGTGTTACGTCAGTTGCGCCTCCGCAACATTCCAGGCTCCGCCGGCCCCACCGTGCCGCCGCGGGCCAGGCCCAACGTCACGACGACTCTTTCCGTGTCGAACAGCGGCCGATGGCCCTCGTTCATCTCCTGCAGCATCCGGGCCGCCGTGCGCCCCAACTCCACTTCGTCCACCGTTATCGATGTCAGACGCTCCGTAAGCGCTCCGTCGCGATGCGCCCCCCCAAACCCGATGAGCGACACGTCCTCGGGCACGCGCAACCCCAACTCACCCAGAAGAAGATAGATGCGTTCCGCCAGCGGGTCGAAACTGGCCATGATCGCGGTCGGCGGATCGGGTCCATCGAACATGCGGCGCAACGCCGCGAGCACGGCCTCGGTTTGCGTGCTGGCGTCCGGAGAAACCGTCTCGCCCCAGTAGGTGAGCGATTCGGGCAAGCCGCTGCCGGCATCTTCCAGAATCTCGCGCAAACCCGATTCGTAGCCGAGGCTAGCCTCGACTCTCCGGTGCATCGAGAAGAACGCCACGCTCCGGTGTCCATGCACCAGGAGCAACTCTCCCGCCTTTCGCCCCACTTCTCGAAATGGGATAGCCAAGAGTGGTGCATCGACCCCCTTCACGCCGCGGTGGCAGAATACGACGGGAATGCCGTTGTCCTGGAGGTGCTTGACTTGAAAGGCCGGCGTGAGAGGCAGCGAGGTGGGCGCCAGCGCCACGCCCGCCACCCTCTTCTGAATCAACTGCAAAAAAACATTGGCCTGCCGGTCAAGATTGTTCTCACTACTGCACACCAATATCTGCTTCTGCAGTTCGGCCGCAGCGCCCTGGAACCCGGATTGCAGGGCCGGCCACGAACCGGTTCCCGCTCCGGGCACCACCAAGGCAAACGCATCCAGTCCAACGTGCCGAGAACTCCTCGGCGCCTCGTTCACGAAGGTTCCGGCCCCGTGTTTGCGTTGGACGACCCCCTCCCTTTCCAATTCGGCGAGAGCCTGCCGCACCGTGGTCCGCGCTATCTGCAACATTTCGGCGAGTTGCTGTTCCGAGGGTAACGCCGTGCCCACCCGCAGATGCCCGTTCTGGACCTCGTCGGCGATGAAGCTTCGCAGCCGCTCGTATTTCGGGCGCGTGTCTTCGGCGCCGTGGAGGTCAAGCTGTCGCAGACGCTCTTCGACAGATCCGGATAGGAAACCACCAATTGATTCCATGGACGTTTTTCCCGTCGTAACGCACTAATCTGTATGGATCAGACAGTTTTCGATAAGAGGCGGCCAAACCGGGCACTCAAAGTCGATGTGATGTCATACATGTGCTCTGGACCACTACTATACCAATAACCTGCAACCACGTCATTCTTTTTTCCGATTTTTGGCGTATTCTTTTCATCCTTATTTCATTATGGTTTTCAGACTGTCTGTAACCTATTTTCACATAACAGGTTAGGGAGAAAGGCAATGGCGTGAGTCCCCGTAACGAATCCAGAACCATGGGCCACAGTGGTACCTACCTCTTGCAAGATCGTCGTAAATGGCCGGTGGCCACTCGTCCACGAGCACGAACTGGTGATCCACCCGAATTGCCCGACTGATTCACCAGATCAAGAATCGCTTCGCCCGTCTCCGTCAGGCCCGACAACATCCGCGCCGGGACGCAGTCCGCGCGATTTGAGTGGCCTCGCGGCCGAGAACGGCCGTGCCAGGTTGGCGTCGTGCCCGCCTCTACAGTCCGTACTCCTTGATCTTCCGATAGAGCGTCCGCTCGCCGATGCCCAACATGCGGGCTTCTTCTCGGTTGCCGCCGGTCAGGCTGGGTCGGACGGACCAGCTTCGACCGTCGTTGGTGGAATGAAACAGAACGATGTACCTCACTAAGGAGCCGGATGAATATTCATCGCCAACGATCTGAAATCTCGGACGCGGTGAAATGTAACGTGATCCGCGTCATGCGAGGTGTACTTGTCTGCATCAAGGGTTGTTCTGGAGACTATTGCGAGATCATCGCCATCAATTATCATACTGGGATAATTGAACGTCTGCTGCATCTTCTCAGCGGCGGCAATACATCCGGCGGGAAACCAATTCAGCGCATCAAGAGAGTACCATAACATCAGAAACCGCCTGTCCCTGCCCTTATGAGATCCTGACGGACTCTTAATCCACTTCTGCGAGTTGGATTCAAGGTTCGAGGCCATCCAGAACAACCGCGATTCAGCATCAAATACAACATTGAATAATCCATGCGCTCCCGGAACAGGAAAGAATTGGACGAAGGATAACTCGGGTCTGCCGTTGTTTTCCTTCACATCGAATACGGCCGCAATATTCGAGGTCCCATATCGGTCCACGACTTGTCTGGCAAGCAACCGGAGTTGCCCGTTGATCACGATTACATTTCCTTCCAGAGTGCTCATTGAGGGTCCAGGGAAGAAACCTGGGTTCAACTCCTTGGGAATCGATACGGGCATTGTCTTCGATATCCTCCAGGAATCGGGGTTCAACAGTCCGTTTTTCAGATTGCACGAGACAATCGCCATATCCTGACAACGTTCACTTACTGCGAAATAAAGATGTCCTCTCCATACGGCCATTGACGTTTGTAAGTAAGCGATCCATTTCTGTTCGTCACTCCAGTTCGGATCGTCATCGGTGGTTGGTCGCACTCCGGAGGCAACGGAATCAGGCTTCACTTGTCTGGGAACTCTTAACACTTCCACCCACTCGCTCCAGGTCGCTCCTCTGTCATCGCTTCGTGCGACACGGATGATGCCATCGTCATCCTTCGGCGTGGCAAATAAATAAAGGGCGTTGTCGTAAACGAAAAGAGCTCCTCCGATCATTCTCCGGCCGAAATCAAGATTCGTATTGAGGACTTTCCAGCTTTCACCTCCGTCGTCGCTTCTGGAAAGGATCACCCTTCCCTGGTAGCCGTTGACTCCTGCTGCTGTTGCTTCTTCAGGCTGATCGATGACGGCGAGCGCGAGGAAAGAGTTGTCTGATAGTCTTGCGAACCCGTTGAAGTAGATATAACCTTCTCTATGATTATTGCCGGGAGCCTTGATCGCAATTGTGAAGTCCTGAGCTAACGGCCCCCTAACACTCGAACTCTTTTTCTTTTCTGGAGAACTTACGGCCGTCACACTCAATCCCAACCCCAATCCTGTTGTTCCAATCCGCTTTTCCGATCCGCGACATTCGCATTTGTCACCTGTTTCTGAATTACTCAGTGCTTCGTAAATCAATGAAGATCCCTCAACTGGTAAGCATAGAGAGATAAGAACTGATAGACAGTGTAATATGCCAGCGGGGCGTCGGAATGGTCGAAAAGTCATGTGATTCGTTCCCGCGGCCGAGGAGCCGCCTAGAAAGGGTTGATGGATTGCGTCGCGAACATGAAGCCGAGTTTAGCTGGCGGCGTGCGAAACAACAAGCGTTTTGCTAGACTTATTTGGACGCCGTAGCCCTCCCGCGTGATCGGGGAGTCGGGCCTGTAGGGCTGGATGGAATGAGGATGGCTGCCCTTGCCGAATTTGTTCGTTTTGTAGCGTCCGTCGAAGGTCCGAGCAATTCGCTGCTGCCCTCCGTTTCGGTTGCCTGATTCTCACTCTCTTCGACACCATCGCGACCTCACCGTCAGCGAAATGAATCCGGTCAAGACCAGAGCGATGGCTCCCGGCTCGGGCACGGACCCGCCCTCTGACGAGCCGTGGTTGCCCCAGTTGGCCGCGAGGATCGAGGCATCGGCCGTCGTGATGACGCCGTCGAGGTTAAAATCACCCATGGCCCAGGTTGCGCTCGTGTTGCCCCAGTGACGAGCCAGGATCGAGGCGTCCGCGCTGTCGACGACTCCGTCGTAGTTGGCGTCGCCGGGCACGGCGGGCATCAGGCGGCCCTCGTACGGGAGAAACGCGAAGACTAACTCACCGTCCTGGAGATTCGAGACCGAGCCGCTCCGGTCACGAATGTTCACGAGGAAGGAGCTGCCGTCGGCCTCGTAGGAGATGATGTTGTCCCCCGGCGCCGTAATTGCGCCGCCGGCTTCGAAGCCGGCAATGGTCAACAGCAGGACGCCCTGACCGGGCGTATATCCCGGGACGCTGATGCGGTAGACGCCCACGCTGAGCCTTGAGACGGAGAATGAACCGGCCGCGTGAATGGTCGTTCCATTGGGGGCGATCCGGGCGCCGGTGAGGCCCGGCGAGTCGTAATCGACGTAGACAAAGCTCCACGGATTGTCTTCGAACACATCGAACGCCGCGGCCGTATTGTCGCGAGTCGCAATCTCCCAGCCGCTCCCGTTGGTCAGCGGGGCGGTGGAAAGGAAGTTGAATCCGTTCTGGGCACTGACGGCGAAGAGCATGCCGTCGGTCTGTGAGTTGATGTTGTCGATCGAGAGGGTGAATCGCCCCGCACTCATGTGGCTGATGTTGTCGACCGAGACGCCGTAGTGCTCGAGCAATGCTCCATCATTCTGCACGTGTCCGCCGATCCAGCCGTCGGCGAAGGGGAAGATAGCGGCGGCGACATTCATGTTGTACTCGGCTCCGTAGTAGGCGCGGCTCGTGGCGATCTGAAACACGCTCTCTTCGTGGCCGTCGAACAAGTTCCGGTGCGAGACCTCGACCGTGCCATAGGATCCGCCGCGGCTGTTCTGCCGAACGGTGGCCATCAATACGCCCTGGTTGCGATACGTCGGAACGGAGTTCACCGCCAGCGAGACGTCGGCCATGTTGGCTGGGCTGGTCACGGCCACGCTGCCCGCGCCGCTTCCGGCGATGGTCCACGCATTGGTGCCGTCAGCCACGTCAAGAGCCACGCCCGAGACGCCGCGGATCGTGGGAACTTCGTTCATATTCAGCGTGAAGTCGTGGTCGTACGCGCGCAGATAGGAGCCCAGATAGGGCGAGTAGCTCGACACCGTGACCGACTTGCCGTCGTCTTTGAACTCCATGATTCGCAGGTAGCCCTCGCCGCCCTGGTCTCGCGTCTGGTAGTTGGTCAGCAACTGGTGGACCGCGTTGCCGTGGTCGCCCGTGCTACCAAGCCATCCGGTTCCGTCCGCCAGAACGTGGCCGTTGAACGTGAACTTCCAGGTCGGATATTTCTTAACCAGCTTGTCCCATAGCTCCTGGCCGTCGTTGACGCTGTCGGGCGCGTCCCAGTCGTGGGGGCTCCACGTCTGCGTCGAACCGTAGGTGGCGTAATCGTACCGCGTGTTGTCGTAGTAGAGATACACGTGCGTGTTCAGGATGAAGTTGTGGTTTGGATGGGCCGCGGCCACCGTGTCCATCCACGAGACCATTTCGTCGTTGGGACCGTACTCGACCGAGAAGATCAGCCAGTCCTGTCCTCCGGCGTTGAAGGTCGACCAACTGTTGGCCGTTTTGCCGGCCTCGAAAAAGCCGCCAGCGCCTGGCTGGAATTGCGGCTGGGAGGCATACGGCGAGCCGGGACCGAAATAGGTGGGGTCGTTGAAGAGCGTTTCTCTCGTCGTGCCGTCGCGGTCGTGGTTTCCGATGCACATGGAATAGGGCACGCCGGCCGTGTTGAGCGTGACCATCGCGGTCGCGGCCCGAGTCCACTCGATCGGCGTCCGACGGTCGGTGATGTCGCCCTCATGAATGACCATCTGGATGTTGTGCGAGTCTTTGTGGGCGGCGATCCACTCGGTCTGCGCGTAGAAGATGTGGGGAAAGTCCTCGGCGTAGTGTTGCGTGTCGGGCAGAATGACCATGGTCCACGAGCCGGGCGAGATCGCATCGGCCTCAATGGCCCAACCGTGGGCCGCCGTGAACAGGAGAAACGCGAAGAGAAAGAAGATCACGAAACGCCGCATGGAATTTACCTCGGGTTGCCCGCGGTTGCCGGACGGGAATTAGAAACCGTGAACCGAAGCGAGCGGCCGGGCACATTGCCGAATCCGCGTATTTCGATTCGGTCGTCGAAGACGTCGATGATCGCGTAAGCGTTGGTTTTGTGGGCTTCGGCCATGGCCGGGAAGGTCACGTGGTGGATGCCGAGATCCTTTGCGTAAGCCGCTGCGTGGTCGTGGCCCGCAAAATAGGCGACGACGCAGCCCGATCGGTCGAGGATATCTCGGATGGCCGGCTGATTCTTCAGGAAGATCATGTCGTAGCGCGTGGTGGTTTCCCTGAGCAAGGGGAAGTGGTTGAAGACGATAACCCGCTCGTTGCGATTGGCGGCCTTGGCCAAGGTTGCTTCGAGCCACTCAGTCTGTTCCTTGCCGAGCTCGCCGTATTCGATGCCCATGCTGTCGAGCACGACCATCCGCCAACGCTCGACATCGCGGGGCGCAAAGTCGTAGTAACCCCGCTCCAGCCCAAGTCTCTTGTGTACCGTCTCGCGGCCCGCCCGGAGGCAATGGTTCCCGATGACGTGATAGAGTTTGGCGTCGAGGCGGCGGAGTTCGGGCAACACACGGTCCAGATCGTGCAGAGACTTCCGCACGTCGCTTGGCTGCCGTTTCTTGTCTGGTTGCACATAGCCGTCCATCAAATCGCCAAGCTGGATGACGAAATGGAGGGGATGCCGGTTCAACTCGGTGACGCACTCGCGCAATCGGCCTAGCGTGCTGCGGTAGTACATCCGCTGGCGGTCGGGCTTGTCCGCGTATTGAATGTCGGTCATAAGGCCGAACGAAAAGACCGGACGCGCGTCGAGCGGCTGCGCCTCCGCGGCCGGCGCCGCGGTTTCGGGCACGGTCAACACAACGATCAGGGCGGCAAAGGCAAGGAGTCGATTTCTCATGGTAAACTCTTTCCTATCGCCGCGTAGGGACGTCGAAGTCGAGCGTCGCGGTCTCCTCCGAGATCTGCGCGGTCGTCTTGAAGGGGGCAAAAAGCGGGGGGCTCGGATTCTCTCCCGAGCCGTCGTCGACCGGATAGGCGCTGATGGTGATAATCAACGCACCGGTCATGGTTCCCTTGCCCAGCTTGTCGGTCTGGTAGCGCCCGTCGAGGATCTCCGCGTATCCTTGGGGACCGCGGTTGCCCTTGGTCGGGTCGGGCTCGAAAATGATCAGGCCGGCCGGGACGGGTTTTCCCGCGAAAGTGACTTGCCCCGACAGGGTGTGCCGCTCGACCCGGCTCTTGCCGCAACCTTGGGCGGCCAAGAGCAGTCCGCCGACGAGCAACATGGCGATTGGCGCGTTGGGCAAGGACTTCCAATGAATAAGGTGGTTCGTTCGCATGGCCAATCGACGACGTGCGTCACTCATCCATTGCCTCTCAATCTGCGGCCTTCTGCCCGCTCGCCTAGCGGTTGCTACTTGATAACGTCCGTTTCTTCATGGTCCCGGCTGGCTGTGGCCTTATAGACGGCCATGTCCACGTCCTCGTCGACGAAGCTCACGCTCCCGTCGCACTTGGCGAAGCTGGCGCCGCCGGGGTGGTAGCTCGCAAAAGCGATTTGCGAGGTGGCCACGCCCGGCATGTTGATCCCGATCTCGATGCTTTTGCACGCCAGAGTCGGCCTATTGCCGGTAGTGCCGCTGACCCAAGGTTGCCCGTCACCGCCGCCGATGGCTCGTCCCGTGCCCCCGGCATAGCCGTAAATCCCTGGTTCGTCGTGGGCGATTTCTCCAAGCAAGAAGGTGGCGGCCGTTCCGTCCGAGATATCGGATATCGTGATCGTCTCATTGAGCGTGAGCACGCCGTTGCGCCCGACGTATCCGTAGATCGACGGATTGGTGGTGGGATCGCTCTCGTAAGTCGTGCCCGCCGGATCGATCCCCTCGGCCCCGGCCACGCCGAAGTAATGGGCGGTATACGTTTGGACGCCGTTGACCTGGCCCCCGGTGTAGATCGACAGGAGGTTCGTCGCGCTGGGGCAGAAGAAGTCGTTGACCGGTGTCAGGGCGACGGCCAGGTTGGTCGAGCCGGCGAGACTCGTGAGGCGGAAGTTGAATTGCTCGTGGAGGTTCTGCTGCTCGATATACGGGAGTATCGACACGCGCCACGACATCTGGTGGCTGTCGAGGGCGCCGTAAGGGAAACAGCCGTAGCCGTCGTGATACGACTGCACGCCCAGCGCAAGCTGTTTGAGGTTGTTCGTGCAGTGCAGCCGTCGTGCCGCTTCGCGCGCGGCCTGCACGGCCGGCAAGAGCAGGGCGATCAAAACGCCGATGATGGCGATGACCACCAACAATTCCACGAGGGTGAAACCGCGGGACCGGTCGGACTTTCGCGTGGAATTCATTTCTTACACTCGCTGAAAGTAAACGTAACTGTTCACGCAATCCACCAAACAAACCCGCGCGAGAGTGATTTCCCCCAAAAACCACCCGCGCGCGAGCTCTTGCGCACCGTCAGTGCATTGGCACGAGGGGGCCGCTTACCGTTTCCGGCCCCGCGGGGTTGTCATCAAACAAACTAATCCGATCAGCAAGGCGAGCACTCCCGGTTCGGGCACGCTTGCAGTCGCCTCACCCGAGGTTCCCCAGCCCCAATTGGCGGCGAGGATTGAGGCGTCGGCCGCATTGACCACGTTGTCGCCGTTGAAGTCACCCATTTCCCACCAGGTTGCGTAGGTGTCGTTCAGCACGGTCGCTCCCCAGTTTTCGGCTAATCGCTTGGCATCCGCATCGTTTACGATGCCGTTGCCGTCCGCGTCGCCGGGGATGTCATCCTGGGGCGCCAAGATATCAGCGCCTTGATAGATCGCGAGAATCTCGGCCGCACTGAGCGCCCGAGTCCAGATCGCGAAATCGTCGATATCGCCCTTGTAGGGACTGGACCGGCCGGTCGCCGTGCCAGCCGCGCCCAGATAGAGCGACACCGCCGTGTCGAAATCGACTGTCCCGTCCGTGGGGAATGTGACGGAATAGGACGTCTCATTAGAGTCCCACAAGCTGTTGTCACCGTCAGGCCCCGATCCGACTCCGTTGATGTACGCCTGGAAGAGGCCGGTCGTCTGATCGATCACCAACGCAATGTGGTACCACTCCCCATCGAGCACCTTGCCAGCCTCCGTGAGACCCTCTGTGGCAGTGTTCAGCCGAGTTGTGTCGCCTAATCCGTTATAATTCGCTCGGACGGACAAGCCTGGGCCTGATGCGTGGCCTTCATTCCTTAGGCCGAACGACCACGCTTCCGATGTCGTGCCGCTATTGCCCTTCGAGGCGGGGAACTCAACGCTTGTAAGATCGTCGCGTTTCATCCACA
>DOEZ01000087.1 GCA_003532715.1 Planctomycetaceae bacterium | reverse complement strand
GACCATCGATCACGAAGATCCGTCCGACCTGTTCGTCTATCTGATCAGTCCCAACGGGACGGAAATCCAGTTGTTCGGCCAAGTGCCGCGACAGGGGGACCAGGACGGTGTCGGCGCTCCAGGCACGGGCAACGGCGCCAACTTCACCGGAACGATTCTCGACGACGAGGCGGGTCAATCGATCCTCGTTGGCCTGCCGCCGTTTGACGAGATCTTCGTGCCCGAGCAGGCTCTAGCCGCCTTCGACGGCCAGAACGCGCAGGGAACGTGGTTCCTGAGGATTGAAGACCGCGATCCGCCAAACGATCCGGACGAATACGACGTCATCGACATTAACGGCAACGTCGTGAATCAGGCCCATGATCCCGACGGCGGGCGTCTGTGGGGATGGGCTCTTGAATTCACCCGCAGCGCGGCTGCTTCGCTGGAGACGCTGGTCAACACGACCGTCGAGGGCAATCAGCTTTACTCGTCGGTCGACATGGACAGCGCGGGCAATTTCACCGTTGCCTGGTGCGGCTACGGCAGCCAGCCACGCGAGCAAGACACGTCGGAGTACGGCGTCTTCTACCAGCGGTTCGACGTGGGTGTCAATAAGGTCGGCGGCGAGACCCGAGTCAATCAAACGACCAAGGGAATGCAATGGCTGCCGTCGGTCGGCGTCGACGCGAACAACAACGCCGTCGTCGTATGGACCGGCGAGAGCGCCACTCCCGACTCCTATGACGTCTTCTTCAGCGTCGAATATCCACTGCTGGCCGATCTTGCCGGTCCGATCGTGACCGACGTGCTGGTTCCGGGCGTCGGCGGCTCCCTCACTCCTTTGTTCGAGGGCGGCGTGGCGAGCGTGGGACTCGACGGTTTGGTCATTGTGTTCGACGAAGAGCTTTCGGAAATGGAGACGGTCGCGGGCGGCGTGCGCGCTCCGGCCATCGAGAGCATTCTGAATCCGAATAACTGGATTCTCGAACAGAACGGTTCGGAGATCCATCGCGGCGTCGGCAGCGTCGAGTTCGAGTACAACAACGTGACGCATCGCTACGAAGCGGTGATTACGTTCGACGGCAACGGGCTGGCCTCCGGCGTTCCCGGTTTGAGCGCGGGCGGTTATGTGCTTACGATCCGCGATTTGGTCAGGGACACCGACGGCAATAAGCTCGACGGCGAACGCGATGGCATTGCGGGCACGTCGTCCGATTCGACCGGATACAGCGGATACAAGTTCGAGTTCGTCGTTCCGCAAGCGGAGGACGCACTCGGGGCCGAGCGGCGAGTCAACCAGAGTGTTTCCGAGGTGCAGGTCCTTTCGGAACCGAAGGGAACCGGCTACGCTCGCGAGGTCACCACCATGTCGGTCGCGGTCGATCACGACGGGGACTACGTCGTGGTGTGGACCAGCTACGGCAAGGACGATCCGAACGACCCCAACGGGACGGGAGTTTACGCTCGTCTCTACAACCGCAACGACGTTCCGTTGACCTCCGAATTCTTGGTCAACCGTCTGGTCGAAGGCAACCAGGGCAACGCGGCCGTGGCCATGGACGCCGACGGCGATTTCATCGTGGTTTGGGAAAGCGAAGCGTCCGACGGGACCTTGGACGTCTATTCGCAACGGTTCACGGCCACCGGCGAGCGCGTGCTCAACAGCCGCGATCAGCGCATCGACCAGGATCCGTACCGGAACCGGACGGGATCCGAGATCATCAACGGCGTGATTGTGCCGATTGAGCAAATCGAGACCTTGGTCAACACGACGACCGTCGGCGAGCAGTTCAACCCGGCGGTGGCAATGGACAGCTACGGCAACTACATCGTCGTGTGGGGAACGGCGGGCCAGAACTTCAGTTACTTCAACAACGTCCTGGCGCAGCGGTTCGATTTCCGCGGCGAGGCGATGGGGGATGAGTTCCGGGTCAATGTCGATGATTTGCCGGGCGTCAACGGACCCGAGCGAGTCGACAGTTTCCTGGTAAACCCGAGCGTGGCCATCCACGACAACGGCAACGTAGCCGTGACGTGGGACCAAGCCGTGCTCGGCACGTCCGGTGTCGTGACCGATTCGAATGTTTTGGCGAGGCTCTTCGACGCCGACAACAATCCGGCGCTCGACGTGGACGGAGCGCCCCTCGGCGACATTCAGGTCAATACGGGCGAAGTAATCAGCCCCGATTCGACCCACGACGTTCTAGATGAAGCCGCCGGCGGCAACGACTTTGCCCGAAATGCCCGCAACCCGCAAGTGGCCATGGACAACTCGGGGGCGTTCATCGTCGTGTACGAGGCCTATCAGGACCATGACCTTGGAGGCACTGACGCGCCGGACAGCTACGGCATCTACTACCGGCAGTTTGACGAGTTCGGCGCTCCGCGAATCGACGAGGCGCAGCAGGCCAATACGGTCGTGACGGCCGACGAGAATATTCCGCTGACCGATCAGGTTACGCAGTATCTCGACCAGGACCAGGTCAATCCGACGATTGGGATGGATGCGGACGGCGACTTCGTGATTTTCTGGAACGGCAACGGTTGCGAACCCGATCCGCTCGACACGCTCAACACGGAACTGGTGGGCGACACGGACGACGCCGGCGTGTTCGGGCGATGGTTCCATGCGGCGACGGCCGGGACGAACTCGGCGCCGACGACCACGCAGCAGCGTGCAAACGAGACCGAGAGCGGCATCCAGCAGTTCCCGTCGGTGGCGATGACCCCCGACGGAGACGTGGTTCTCGTCTGGGCCGGCGCCGGCGTGGGCGACCGGCACGGTATTTTCGTGCGTCGGTACGAACAGAGCGCCGACAACGCCGGACCTAATGCGACCGAATTGCGACTGGCCGACGGCAACAAGGCCCTGGTCGGGCCGGGCGACAATATCTTCGGCAATCCGACGACCCTGTTGGTCGTTTTCGATGAGCAGTTGAACACCGCCAATACGGGCGTGGGCGGCAGCGAGGGCTTGAACAGCGTCGAAAATGTGAACAACTGGGCCCTGATCAACGGCAGCGGCGAGGAAGTATCGACGTCGATCCACCATGTCACCTTCTACTTCGACGCGACACTGAATAAATGGGTCGCCGCGGTCACCTTTAGCGGACCGAACGGAATCCAGGGGGCGCTCGGCAACGGCACGTACACGTTGGTCGCGCGGTCGGCCATCCATGACGCGGCCGGCAACGCGCTGGCGCGAACCGGCTATCAACCCTACGGCACGGGCCGGCAATACGATGCGGCGGGCAACGAGATTCCGCTCGATCCGATCACCAGCCCCACCGGCGGATTCGGCTTCCAGTTTACCGTGAATAACACGTATCCCGGCGACCCCAGCGCGAACGACCTTGACCAGTTGGTCGGCGGAACGAGCACGATCGTCGGACAGGACAACCTTGCCCAGATCGACTATCAGGACGGGCCCGACGTCGCTCGCAACGCGCACGGCGACTATGTCGTCGTATGGGTCGAGTATACCGAAGTGGTGGATGCGACGAACATTCCTTTGGACCCGAATGTCGACCCGGCAACCTTGCCGATCCTCGTGGCCGATCCGGCTTTCGAAGCCAACATCGTGGCCCAACGATTCCATTCCGACGGTCGCGAGTGGGGAGAACGGATTCTGGTTAACACCTTGACCATCGGAGTCCAGACCGAACCGGCCGTGGCCATCGACGATGCCGGCAACTTCGTGGTCGTGTGGTCGGGCGACGGCTTCGACCTGGGTGACGAAACGGGCGTCTTCGGACAACGGTTCGACGCCGACGGAATGAAGCTTGGCGGGCAGTTCCGCATCAGCCAGTTCACCACGAGCGGTATCTACGGGGTCAACACGGAGCAAGACGAGCCGGCCGTGGCGATGAATCCCAATAACGGCGATTTCGTCGTCTCCTGGACCAGTTTCGGCCAGGACGGAAGCCAGGACGGCGTCTACGCGAGAATGTACCGCGCCAACGGCTCGGCCCAAGGCGACGAGTTCCTCGTCAACAAGACCACCACCGTTGGCGCCCAGGGCAATTCGGGCGTTGCGATGGACGGACTGGGCAACTTCGTCGTCACCTGGCAAAGTGAGCACGACATCAACGGCGTGGGCGTCTACGCGCAGCGGTTCGACAGTGCCGGGGCTCGCCGAGGAACCGAGGTCCGCGTCAACACCTATCGAACGGGCGATCAGGACAGCCCCGCCGTGGCCATGGATCGCCAGGGCAACTTCGTGATCGTCTGGGCAAGCTCGCAGGACGGCAGCGGCTACGGCGTCTACGGCCAGATCTACAAGGCCGATGGAACCACCGTGGGCGGCGAGTTCCTCGTGAATGAAACCGTGATCCACGACCAGTTCCAGCCGGACGTCGCCATGACATCGACCGTCGTGGAGGATGAAGACTTCGGCTTCGTCGTCACTTGGACGTCGTTCAATCAGGATTCGCTGCCCGACGAAACCAATCACCGCGACTACTGTATTTGCGCCCGCATGTATAACTCGGACGGAACCGACTTCATTCATCCGGGCGTCGGACCGACGCCGGTCGGCGAGTTCCGCGTGAACGCCGAGACGGTGGGCGACCAATACGGCTCGGCCGTGTCGATGGACGCCAACGGACACTACGTGGTGGTTTGGGCGGGCGTGAGCACTTCGGTCGATACGTTCGTGCTGCCTCCCCCGGACGCCACGGACCAGACGCCCATCCCGACCACCATCCAAATGCCGGCGATCTACTCGCGCTACATCGATCCGCCCGTCCAGGAAGGCGCCAGCTCCACGACTTCGACCGAGTTGGTCCTGACGGGCACCTCGGGCAACGACGTCTTCGAGTTCGTCGGCGGCCCGGTGCCGGGTGCGTGGATCGTCAAGCTCAACGGCGTCGTGCAGAGCGTGCCGAGCACCACCGCCACGGTCCGCTTCGACGGACTCGGCGGCGCGGATACGGTCGTGTTCACCGGGTCGGCCGCCGACGATTCGGTCGAGCTGTGGCCCACCCGCGGCGTTTTGTCGAGCATCGACTACACCGTCACGGTCGAGAACGTCGAATCGATCACGGCCAGCGGCGGCGGCGGAAACGACGCGGCGCTTCTCCATGATTCGGCCGGCGACGACACGTTTACGGGCCGCAAGGCTCAGACGGGCCTGACCGGCGCGGGATTCAGCCTCGCCGCCAACGCCTTCGAGACCGTCGAAGTGCGTTCCGAGGCGGGTGGCTACGATCAGGCGACGCTGTACGACGCGGCCGGCGACGACGCGTTCACGGCCTCGCACCAATCGGCCGCGTTGACCGACGGCGACTACACGATCGTCGCCAAGTCGTTCGACAACGTCAAGGCTTTCGCCACGGCGGGCGGCTTGGACACCGTTAACTTCGCCGACTCGCCCGGTAACGATCGCTTCGAGTCGACGGCCGGTTACGTCCAGTTGCGCGACGACCAATCGACGTACTACCTCTATGCCGAGGGGTTCGACGGGATGGTGGTCGCCTCGACCGCCGGCGGTGCGGATACCGCCAAGATGTACGGCTCCGCCGGCAACGACACGTTCAAGGCCGACCGGACCTACGCCCAATTCCAGGGCGACGGCTTCTACTGCCGTGCCGACGGCTTCTCGTTCGTGCTGGCCTATGGCCAGGGCGGGACCGACACGGCCCAACTGTACGATTCGGCCGGCGACGACACCTTCGTTGCGGGTCCGAATTACGGCGCGCTCTCCGGCGACGGATACAAAATCCAAGTCGATTCGTTCCGCTACGTCACCGGCTACGGAAGCCAGGGCAACGACCTGGCCGTGCTGTACGATTCGGCGGGCGACGACACGTTGTTGACCGCGCAGAATTACGCTCAACTGTCGAGCAACGCCTACTCGAACCGCGCCCACGGCTTCCGCCAGGTGAACGTCTTCGGACGCGAGGAGAACGGCGGATACGATCAGGCCGTGCTGTACGATTCGGCGATGGCCGACCATCTCGATGCGGCCGACAACTGGCTCCGGTTGTCGAACGATCAGTTCAACTACTGGGCCTGCTGTTTCGAGAGCGTTGTCGCGAAGTCCATGCAAGGCGGCGACGACACGAAGGACGTCGCGTCGGAACTCGATTTCGTGCTGGCCATGGAAGGAAATTGGAGAGACCGGTAGACCGCGACCCTCGCGGGAAACGACACGCGGACAATCAATTTGACCTGTTAGGGAACGAGGGCGCGGCGCGAATTTCGCGCCGCCGCTTCAGGGTATATTTCGAGGAGACCGAGACATGATGATCTGGGATACGTTTCGCCGTTGGTCCGGAGTTGGTCGGCCGAAGAGTGCGGCCAAGATCAAGAACGCGTGGCCCGGCCGGCGTGATGTGTTGGGGTCTCTTCGAAGCCGTTCGCTTCGGGTCGAGACGTTCGAGCAGCGAGTGCTGTTGAGCATCACCTCGCCCCCGGGCTTCGACGACCTCGAACAAATCGTCTGCCCGATGACCGACTACAACTACTTGAGCGACAACCTGTCGCGCGCCGTCTACAGGGCGTCCGATCTTTCGGGCTACGACCAGGAGCTTCTGGCCTCGACCTATCAATGGGTCGTCGGCGTCAACGAAAGCAAGGCCGACACCTGCGCCCCGCAACTCGCCGCCTCGCTCAACGCCGATTTCCTACAGTACGCGCCCGTTTTGTCAAATGCGACGATTTGGGAGTTCCCGGAGACAACGTCGTGGGTAACCGTGGCCAACACGCTGCAAGCGGCCGAGGGAATCGATTACTATTATCCGTTGGTCGCCGAGAAGTTGGTGCCCATGGCGGTTCCAAACGATTCCTTGTTCGGCGAACAGTGGCATTTGCAGAACACGGGACAGACTGGCGGCACTCCCGGCGTTGATGCCAACGTTGTGTCCGCGTGGGATAGCGTTACCGGAGCTGGCGTGATCATCGGGATTGTCGACGACAGCCTGCAAATGGACCATCCTGATTTGGTCAACAATATCCGTGCGGATCTCAGTTACGACTACCGTGACGGCGACAATGATCCGTCTCCAGGCATCAGCATCTTTTTTGGGCCGGACAATCACGGCACGGCCGTGGCCGGCGTGGCTGGCGCTGTCGGCAACAACTCTCTCGGGGTCAGCGGTTCCGCGCCAGCGGCTCAATTGGCGGGTATTCGCCTGATCGGTGGGTTTGCGACCGATGTGGAGATGTCCAGTTCGCTCCTGCATCAACTCGAACAGATCGATATTTACAACAATAGTTGGGGGCCAGGCGGCTATCTTCAGGCTGTGGGACCGCTCACGTTGGCGGCGATCGAAACGGGCGTGGCAACCGGTCGCGACGGTTTGGGAAGCATCTATGTTTTTTCCGCCGGAAACAGTCGAGAAGATGCGGCAAACACAAACTATCTGGTGCTCGCGAGCTTGCGGCAGACAATTGCGGTAGCCGCGATCGGCGCGGACGGCACCTATGCCGAGTACTCGAATCCGGGTGCGTCACTGCTCATATCGGGACATTCGAGTTGGGGGTACGACTCGCAGAGTGATGTTGTTGACGGTATTGTTACATCTGATCGAACGGGTGAAGATGGGTACAATGAGACGGGCACCGGTGAACTTCCTCGCGACTTCCTTCCCGACATCAACTACACTTCCACTTTCGGTGGCACTTCGTCAGCCGCGCCTCTGGTCTCCGGCGTCATTGCCTTGATGCTCGAAGCAAATCCCGGGCTGACCTATCGCGACGTCCAACACATTCTGGTCGAGACGGCCAGCCTGAACGATCCCGAGAATCCTGACTGGACCGAGAATGCCGCGGGCTACCACGTCAATCATAACTACGGTTTTGGCGCCGTTGACGCAGCGGCGGCGGTTGACTTGGCCTTCGAGTGGGAAAACGTCTCGGCGGAAATATCGACGGGCAGTGGCAGAACGATGGTTAATGCGGGCATTCCCGATGGCGGTTCCACGGGCGTGCGCTCAAGCGTAACGCTTGATGACTCGGTTGAGAAGATTGAATGGGTCGAGGTGACGGTTGACATTGGTCATCTGTCGCCGGCAGACCTTGAAATCGTACTGGTTTCGCCCGATGGAACGAAGCCCGTACTGGCCGAGTCGAGTAGTGTCGCTTTCTGGCACATGTCCGGCAGTTTCGACGAGTGGACACTCACTTCGGCTCGCCACTGGGGCGAGGCGTCCGAAGGCGAATGGACTCTCGAAGTGCGAGATTTGCTCACGGGCACGACGGGCACGTTGCGCTCGTGGGAGTTGAACGTTTTTGGCACGACGGAAGAAGAGCCCGGTCCGGGCCCCGGTCCGGTGACGATGGTGGGACCCGAGTTGGTGGCCCTCGTCCCGAATCAGGGCGGAACGATCGTCAACGGAACCATTCTCGATATCGCCCCGAGAGATCTGACGCTCAAGTTCAACGAGTCCCAGGTCATCGACTCGACCACGCTCGGCGCGATTCGACTCGTCCGCGCCGGCGGCGACCGTGTGATCGGCAACGCCAACGACGTCGTCGTGGACTATGGTTGGATCGGCATCGGCGAACGTCCGAACGAAGTTATCGTCCGCTTTGCCGAGACGTTGCCCGACGACATGTACATGATTACGATCGTCGGCGCCGGGGGCGAGGGCGACGTCGTGCTGAAGAACGTCGATGGCGGCATCTTCCATCAGGGAGAGGATCTGAGCATCACGTTCACGCTCGACCTGGGCGCCCAAGTCGTTTCGGTCGTGCCCCAACCGACCTATCGCGACGCCGCCGGAAATCTCCAGCAGCATCGTGACCAGATCGAAATCTACTTCAATGACGACACGCTCAACGTCGCCTCGGCCCAGAACACCAACTTCTATCGCCTGTCGCAAACCAACGAGACGGCCACACCCGAGGACGACGTCGAAATTCAGCCGACGTCGGTCGTGTACGACCCGGTCGCGAACAAAGTCGTGCTGACCTTCGCCAGCGACCTGGCCGCTTTCGGCGCGGGCTCGTATCGGCTGCGTATCGGCGACGAATACCAGGAAATCGCCACGTCGATTACCGAAGCCTACGTCGTGGGCGACACGCTGGCGTCGGCGACCGACATGGGAGTCCTCGGGACGGCCACCCAGGGCCAGAGCATCGTCATCTCCTCGGCCGTCGAGGCGTTGCCCTACGATTTGAACTGGCCCGGCGCGATCAGCGAACTCGGCCATCGCGAGCTTCCCTCGACGCTCGCCGGCGAGGCGCACCTTGGCGCCATCGCCGCCGACAAACAATATGGCACGGCGATCATCTACTACAACTTCAAAAACGTCTACGGCGCCTTGCCCAACGGAAGTCCCGCGTATAACCTGATCACGCCCGAGCAAAAACAGCGCGCCCGGGAAATCTTCGAACTCTACGGCGCCTACTTGGGCGTCACGTTCATCGAGGACACACGCACCGGAACCAATGCGACGGGATTGACGATCGCGACGGGCGATCTCCGCGTCCTCAGTCCGACGATTCCGACGGGCCCCGGCGGCGTCGCCGGATTGGCCGGCGGCGGGGTGGCCATCATGGACCAGGCCGAATCGTGGGTAGACGGCTATGGGCAAAATTGGTTTCGGACGGCCATGCACGAAATCGGCCACCTGCTGGGGTTCGGCCACACCTACGACATGCCCGTCGGAACCATCATGGGCTCCAGCGACGGCGGCGAGTACTACGACGCCTCGGTCGAGCCTCTCTTCCCGGGCAACGTCGATACCATCCACGGCCTGCACGTCTACCGGCCCGACAGTATCGACGTCGACGTCTATCGGTTCGAAATCGAAACGAGCGGCACGTTCAGCGCCGAGACGGCCGCCGAACGACTCGAAAGCCTCAGTCTGCTCGACAGCGTCGTGACGCTGCACGACGCCCAAGGCCGAATTATCGCTCGAAACGACGATTTCTACAGTGAGGACTCCTACCTCGAAGTCGAGTTGGAGCCGGGTGTCTATTACGTAACGGTGGCCAGCACGGGCAACACCGAATACGATCTCGACGTGGCCGGCAGCGGCCTCGGCGGCACGACCCAAGGCAATTACGACCTGAGAATGACGTTCGTTCCGTCGGTGGTCGAGTCGAACCGCCACCTGGTCGACGCGACCGGAACCCTCTTCGACGGCGACGCCGACGGCGTGCCCGGCGGAGTCCACAACTTCTGGTTCAACGTACAGACAATCGAAAAGACCCTCTTCGTCGACAAGACGTCCGACGGCGTCGGCCAACTCGGCAGCCTCGACAATCCGTATCGCGACATCGACGACGCCCTGGCCGCGGCCAAGTCCGGCGACATCGTCCGCATCGTCGGCAATCGCGATCGCACGTTCGACGCCCAGATGACCTACGAGGTCAGCGCGAAGCCCGCCGGAACGGCCGTCGGCGACGTGACCGGCGACGGCATCGCCGACATCGTCGTCACCAACGAGAACGACGGTTCGATCTCGTTGCTCCGTGGAATCGGCGACGGAACCTACTGGGCGCCGATTACCTACCTCGTCGGCGCGAAGCCCGGCGCGGTGAACCTCGCCGACCTGGACAACGACGGCGATCTCGACGTCGTGGTCGTCAACCAGGGCAACAACACGCTATCGCTGTTGCTCAACAACGGCAGCGGAATCTTTAACCAACAGATCACGCGATTCGCGGGTGCCCAGCCGACCGACGTCGAACTGGCCGACCTCAACGGCGACGGAGTCCTGGACATCGTCGTGACCAACCGGGGCTCGAACGACGTCAGCGTTCTGCTGAGCGATCCGAATGTGATGTACCGCGACCAGGTTCGCTACGCGCTGGGCGCCGGGGCCGCTCCGGCTGGCGTGGCGCTGGCCGACCTGAACAACGACGGCCTCATCGACATCGTCACGGCCAACCAAGGCGCGAATTCGGTCGCCGTCTTGATCAACCGCGACAAGGGCGTCTTCAACACGCCCGTGTCCTTCACCGCCGGCGCCGGTCCCAGCGCGGTGGCGATCGCCGATCTCGACGGCGACGGAAATCGCGACGTCGTCGTGGCCAATCGTGACGACAACGACATTTCCGTGTTGCTCGGTCTGGGCACCGGCAGCCTCGCCGCGCAGGTAAAATATGCCACCGGCGCCGAACCGGGCAGTCTTGGCATTGCCGACCTCGACGGCGACGGTTCGCCCGACGTGGTCACCGCGAACTATGCCGACGACACGGTGTCGGTCCTGTTCGGCCTGGGCACCGGCGCCTTCGAGTCGCAGGTCGTCTACGGCGTCGGCGACACGCCGACCGGCTTGACCCTCGCCGACATCGACGGCGACGGCCGGCACGACGTCATCACGGCCAACCAGGGCGACGACGAGATCTCGATCCTCCGGGCTCGCCGTGACCAGGCGTACCTCGTCGGCCGAACCAAGACGAACCAGGTGCTCGCGGACGGCGCGAACCTGAACGTCCCGTTTGGCGTGACGCTCATGGTCGACGCGGGGGCCGTCTTCAAGGTCTCCCGCGCCAACATCATCGTCGGCAGCGCGTCGCTGAACGTCGACCACAGCGAAGGGGCCCTGCAAGTGCTGGGCACGCCCCTGCAAAACGTCTACTTCACCTCGTACTACGACCGGTCGCTCGGCTCGTGGAGCGATCAGAGCGTGCTGAATCCGACGGTGAACCCGGGCGATTGGGGCGGCTTGGTGTTCCGCAACAATCTCGATTACCAGGTCGTCGATCGAACGGTGCTGGAAAACGAGGGCATTTTCCTCAACTACGTCAATAACGCCGAAATCCGCTACGGCGGCGGCCTGGTTTCGGTCAACGGCGTGAGCGAAACCTACAACCCGATTCACATGGTCGAGTCGCGGCCGACGCTCACGTTCAACACGATCGTTCGTTCGGCCGATGCCGCCATGTCGGCCGATCCCAACAGTTTCGCCGACACGAAGTTCCAGGGAGAGGACTTCACGGCCGACTACGATCGGGTCGGTCCCGACATCAACGGCAATCTGATCGTCGACAACAGCATCAACGGCCTGTTCGTGCGCATTCGAACCGAAGCGGGCGCGTCGCTCGACAAGCTAACCGTATCCGCTCGGTGGGACGACACCGACATCGTCCACGTGGTCCAGGAAAACCTGCTCATCGCCGGAACGCCCGGTGGACCGGGGTCCAACGGCCAGACGCTGACAGCCAGATACGACGCTCGGTTGGCGATCGACCCGGGCATTATCGTCAAGCTCGGCTACAACCGCATCGAAACCGAAATCGGCGCCCAGCTTCTGGCCGAAGGAACCGCCGCGCTGCCGATCATCTTCACCTCGAAGTACGACGATACCTATGGCATCGGCGGCGTCTTCGACACCGACAACGGAAATCGCGACCCCAACGAGCGCCAGGCCGCGCCGGGCGATTGGGGCGGACTGTTCTTCGGACCCGTCTCGTCCGGCAGCATCGACCACGCCGTGATTACGTACGCCGGCGGCGAAACGCGCATTCCGGGCGGATTCGCCACGTTCAACCCGGTCGAAATCCATCAGGCCAACGTCCGGCTCGCCAACAGCACGCTGGCATGGAACACGGGAGCCACCACGTCGGATCGCGCCGGTCGGCCCGCCGCATCCGCCTCGGTGATCTTCGTCCGCGGCGCCCAACCGATCGTGGTCGACAACGTGATCCGCGACAACACGGTTCCGGCGATGAGCATCAACGCCAACTCCCTGAAATTCGACTACGTCGCCGATTGGGGACGGAGCACCGGGTATCTCGATGCCTTCGCCGAGTATCCCAACAACCACGGGCCGTTGGTCCGCGGCAACGCGCTCGCGAATAACGCCGTCAACGGCATGATCGTCCGTGGCGAGGTGCTCTCCATCGACTCCGTATGGGACGACACCGACATCGTTCACGTGCTTTACGACGAGATCGTCGTTCCGAACTTCCATACCTACGGCGGCCTGCGACTGCAAAGCGCCGCGAACCAGAGCCTTGTCGTGAAGCTTCTCGGCGAAAACGCCGGCTTCACCGCGCTGGGAACGACTCAGGAAATCGAGGACCGCATCGGCGGCACCCTGCAAATCGTCGGGGCGCCCGGCTATCCAGTCGTCTTGACCTCGCTGTACGACGACAGCATCGGCGCGGGGCGCGACCCGTGGGGGAACCCGCAGAACGACACCGACAACGCCGTCAACAGCCCGTTGGCCGGCGACTGGCGAAGCGTCAAGCTCGAACGCTACGTGAACGACCGGAACGTCGCGGTCGTGCTCGAGCAGGAGGCCGCTCACGCGGGCGGAAACACGAACGACACCCCCGACTGGGCCCAGTTCGTGGGCAGCCTCGCTCCCAACATGAAGTCGGGCGACGAGAACCTGCGTCTTGGGTTCGACGTCCACGGCTTCGTCGCCGGCGACGATCCGAACTACGCCGACGTCTACTCGTTCACCGGGCGCGCCGGAACCGAGGTCTGGATCGACATCGACCGAACGACCATGGGGCTCGACTCGATCGTCGAACTGATCGACGCAAATGGCAACGTGCTGGCCTCGAGCCGAAGCTCGACCGCCGAGGAAGCGGGCCTGATCGCGCCCGAGGGCCTCGCCCGAACCATGGACCGCGACGCATGGAGCGGCACGGGCGACATGTATACGACGAACATCCACGACGCCGGAATGCGTCTCGTTCTGCCAGGCGTTACCGGTTCGCTGTCGTTGTACTACGTCCGCGTTCGCAGCGCCGACAATACGGCCGACGGCCAGGGCGACAGCAGCGGAGCGTATCAACTCCAGGTCCGGATCCGCGAAGACCAGGAAATCGCGGGTTCCACCGTCCAGATTTCGAGCATCCGGTACGCGACTAGCGGCATCGAATTGCTCGGACTACCGACCAGTTCGCCCCTGGTGACCGACACCTCGGAAATCGAGGGAACCGTCCAGACAACCGAGGGCGTTCGGGCATCGGCCCCCGTCCGCGTCGACGGCAATTTCAACGACTTCACCGTGACCGCGGCCGTGCCGGGCGTCGCCTTCAACAACGTCTGGATCGTGTTCGTCAACGGCGGCCAGACCGGAAACGTCGCCGATGTGTTCTATAACCCGGCCTTCGACAACGGCGGCACGATCATCAAGGTCCTCTTCATTCTGGGCGATCCGGAGGCCACCACGGCGGCTACGGCTGTCGCGGCGATCAACGCCGAGGGAACCTTCACCGCCGCCCTGACGGCCAACGACGGCGGAGCGAACAACGGCTCTGGACTTATCCGCCCGCTGAACACCCAGTTGGGCTTGACCTCCGGCGGAATCAACCCCACCTCGGGCATCACCGACAACAACACGTTCGAAACGGCCGAGCACCTGGGCAATCTGCTCGAAACCAACTACGGCGCCATCAAGGTGAGCGGCTACCTCACCAACACCGTGAACTCCATCAGCGGCGAAACGCAGTACGATATCGACTGGTATTCGTTCTCGCTCGCGCCGACGGGAACGCAGAACATCTCGGGCGTCGCTCAGCCCAACATCTGGAACGTCATCTTCGACATCGACTACGCCGACGGCATGGGCCGGCCCGACACCATCTTCTACGTCTTCGATAGTTCGGGCACGCTGATGTACATTAGCCACAACTCGAACGTCGGCGACGACCAGACCGATCCGTTGGGCGTTACCGGAATGCAGGATCTCACCCGGGGCAGCGCGGGCACCAACGATCCGTACCTTGGTCCGATCGCGCTGAAGGACGGCGATTCCTCCGGCCCGAACGGATCCACCTACTACGTCGCCGTCGCCAGTGTCGCCATGCTGCCGTGGGCGGCGTACGGAATGTACGTGGAGACGGGCGTGCCGATTCAGCCGCATCTGCGGTTCGAGCCGGTCAACTCGGTCACCCGAATCGCCGATGACACCATCGGCGACCTCAACGGCGACATGATCGGCGACACCAATGGAGGCGCGCTGGCCGGCTCGCCTCGGGACATCCTGTTCCCCGACCCGACTTTCGACGAACTGAGCATCCACGTCAACGATTTCGACTTGAGCGACATCGTCCTGTACGTCTGCATCGGGAGCGACGTCTATACGTTCAATCCGTTCACGGGCGAATACCACTACGACTTCACGGCGGGCAGTTCGCAGCCGCACAATCCGGACGCGAATGCTCTCTTGGACGATGCGGTTGGGGGAATGAGCTACAACGACATCGTCGTGCGGAACGACGGGAAGCTGTACACGATGACGCTCAACGCGGCGGGCACGGGCGGGAACTACCGCCAGATTTCGGTCGCCGACGGTTCGATCAGCTATGACAACGACGCGAGCATCGAAGTCTATATTCCGGCGCCGACAGTGGACGACCCCAACGCCATTGGGATCGACCCCAACAACCCGGGCGTGACGTTCCGGGCCATGCTCGACGTGGTCGAAGGGGGAGCCCGGTATATGTACGCGATGGGCGGCGGCGGCGACTCGTCCGAGCAGTGGTTGTTCAAGTTCGATCAGTACGGAAACTCCGTTTCGCCCGGCGGCTCGGAGGAGGCACTGCCGACCGCGATTTGTCCATGGCGAATCCTCGAGAATGCCCAGGGCTTCATCACGGGTCTCGGCTTCATCGACGGAACGCTCTACGGGGTGACCGACGCGGGATTGTTGTACGTCATCGACGGCTATGCGAGCGCGCCGCGGGGCGCGGAGGTTAAAACCGAGGACGAAGACGGGAATGAAATAGCGCCGATGTGGGATGCGGACAATTTCCGAATCGACCTGGCCGAGGCGGAGGTATACGACCTCAATGCGGCGTTCGAACAGCCGCTCATCGAGTTTTCCGGCATGACCGATGGCCCGACCAACGTCGAGGGTGGCGCGTACGCCAAGACGCTGTTTGCCACGGACAAGACCGGCGGGTTCTACGCCTTCGACGTCACCGGCGTTCCCTCGCCGGTCTTTCTCGACGGGCTCTCCACCATTACCCTGGGCGTCACGGATGCCATGTCCGGCTTCGTGAACCCGATCGTTGGAGCGACGGGCGTCGCGTTCTCGACGCTCGACTACAATCTGTGGCACATCACGCAGAATCGGAGGACGGACGAGGGGCACACGATTACCGTCGCCCCCGACGAGTCGCGCCAACCGATGCAGCAAGGCTCGCTCGACTCCGGTTACGGCAATTACAGCTATTGGTTTGGGCTTGAACGGTCGGGCACGTTCCAACACCCCGACACGCAAGCCTATCTTGACGACAACGCCGGCGTGATCGGAACGTACGACTTGCCCGGCGGCGCCAAGGGCTCGTTGACGACGAATACGTTCAGCCTGGCGGGCTATCAGGCCCAGGACCTTCCGTTCCTTTACTTCGACTACTTCCTCGAAACGGACGGTGCAACCGAGTCGAACGTCGTCACCGATTCGGCTCGCGTGTACATCTCGAACGACGGGGTGACTTGGGAGCTTCTGGCGACTAACATCGACACGCCCAACGACGTCATGTCAACGTCTGACGACAAAATCCCTCCACCGGTCTACATGGTCGACGGCGGTGGCGTGTGGCTGCAGGCGAAGGTCAACCTGAGCGGATACGTGGGGCTCGACAATCTGCGGCTCAAGTTCGAATTCACGACAGGCGGCAGCACGAACGTCAACGGCAATCCGGGGGAAAACCTGTACACCGGCGTTCCGCTGATCGCGGTGCCCGGCAATGAACTGGTCGACGGCGACACGTTCACGCTTATGTCGGACCTGAGCATGGTGGGCGTTCCGCAGCTCTTCGAGTTCGACATGGGCTACTCGTTGCGTTTGCCCGCTTCGGCCGGCAGTGCCATTCGAGACGGCGAAACGCTCACGATCACCGACGATCAGGGTCGAACCGTCACCTTCGAGTTCGACAAGGACGGCCAGGTGACCGACGGCAACACGCCGATTCAGATCAGCGACGTCGATTCGACCAGCGTCGTCGCCCAAGCGATCAGCATCGCGTTCAACACGTTCTACGAAGACACGGTGTCGGTCGTGGCCGGCGATCGCGTCTACCTGTGCAGGCTCGCCACCGATTTGTCCGGAATTCCGACGCTGCCCATTACGTGGCGCGGGGCGATGAACGTGAGCCAGAGCTTCTTGTCGTCGATCGAGATCGAGGGCAACGCGCCGGGCATGGTCAACAATGACGATCCCGAAATCGTGCCCGTGCTGGTGCCCGTTGACGGCTTCTTAAGGGCCAATGCGGTGGCCTATCAGATTGGCCGCGTGGTCGATGCTTTCTACGCCGAGTTCTACGGCGGCGAGGACACGGGCACGGCGGAGAATCCCGAACTGTTCACGTCGCTCAAAATCGACCAGAGTGTCATGTACTTGCTGAAGCACGGCGTGGCGGACCCGGGCAAACTCAAATACAGCGACGGGCTGCCGGGCGAAACACCCCGCGCGACCTCGCCGGGGGCCAACGGCACGCAGTTCTACTACAATACCCAGGCGCAAGACAACGCCTACGAGGGCTGGTACATCGACAACGTCGCGATCGGCTTCATCGAACGGGGCGAGATGATTTCGCACGCCGCGCCCGATACGTCCTTCGGACAGGTTGACCCGAGTGAAATCTCCGGTTACGTCACCGAGGGCCATTACCAGCTCGAAATCCGCGTGTCCACCGAGTACTCGTATTGGAACACGATGTTCAACATCACCGCCAATACCCGCAGCTTCGACACGAACGACCGCCACACGGAAGACATCACGATTCTCGCCTCCCCGTCCGAGGACCTGGTTCACCTCGCCAAGTTCACCGTCAGCGACGGCGTGAACACCCAGACCTTCCGCTTCGTCAATCCGCTCCTGCCGTTCAGCCAGGAAGATGGTGTTATCGACATCTTCTTCTTCGCCGGGCGGCGAGCCGATCAGATCGCTCAGTCCATCACTTCCGCCATCAATTCGGCGACGAACCTCAATGTGACCGCTTCAAACGTCGCCTTCTCCTCTCGCGTCGGCAGCGATCGCGTCGTGCTCAGCGGCGCCGCGGTCGTAACGGGCATCGAGTACACGGTCTACGACCAACTCGGCGAGTACCCCACCGACATCGTCGCGCCCGACCTGAACGGCGACGGTTTTGTCGACCTGATGGTCACCACGAACGAATACAAGGGAACCATTTCGGTCCTTCCGGGTCCAGCGGTCTACGAGGTCGGAAGCCGGCCCTCGGCCCTCGACATGGCCGACGTGAACGGCGACGGCGTTCATGACATTGTCGTCGCGAACGCCGGCGACGGCACCGTGTCGGTCCTTCTGGGTAATACCGATGGCTCCTACAAGAGCCAGATGACCTTCGCCGTGGGAACTGAACCCAGTGACGTGACCCTCTTCGATCTGGACGGCGATGGGAATCCGGATATCGTCACGGCGAACCTTGACGACAACACGGTTTCGATCCTTTACGGCAACGGCGACGGCACGTTCCGAACCGCCGTGAACGTGGCCGTCGGCGACGCGCCGGCGAGCGTCGCGGTGGAAGACCTCAACGGCGACGGATTCGGCGATATCGTCGTGGCCAACTCGCTCGACTATACCGTGTCGGTCCTCTTGAGCGTCGGCGATACGGATTACGCGACGCCCGTCGAGTATCTCGTCGGCCGTTTGCCGGTCGACGTCAAATTGGCCGACATGGACAACGACGGCGCGCTCGATATCCTGACGGTCAACCGGGCCGACGGCACCGTGTCGCTCCTGATCGGCAACGGCGACGGCACGTTCGAAGAAAGAGCCGACTACGTCGCCGGCACCGAACCCGTGGCCCTTACCGTTGGCTACTTCAATCAAGACGACAACCTGGATGTCGTCGTGGCCAACTATTCGACAGGCTCGGTCAGGGTGCTCACTGGCACGGGATTCGACGAGAACACGCTTCGTCCCTCGAGTACCTACGCCGTCGGCGCCGGACCAAGCGGCGTGGTGCTGGGCGACTGGGACGGCGACGGGGTGCTCGACATCATCACGTCCGACTACTTCTCGCACCAGGCGACCGTGCTCCCGTCCACTCTCGGTTATGAAATTCCCATGACCTACACGACCGGCCAGCCCCTCTATCGCCAGTTGAAGGGCGATGAGAACAACGAACAGGGCCAGGGCCAGATCGTCATCAGCGCCAATGAGATTCTTCACGCTGCCGCGTACGGTATTCGGTACGATGCGGGCGAGCGCGACGGATACCCCCATCCCGGATCAGTCGCTCCGTTGGTCAAGGTCAACGACCAGAAACTCGTTCCCGGCGTGACGATCCAGAACAACCTGATCGTTCACAGCGGCGTCGCCGGCATCCTGTTCAGCGGCGATCCGAACAACCAGGGCGCCATGGCGGCCACGCCGTTCGGAAAGATCGTCAACAACACGGTCTACGGAAACGGCGTCGATGCGATGATCAGTCTAATCGAGCCGGGCGACGTCGTGATGCCGCCGAATGACGACGAGTCGAGCTCCCTGCTCGACATCGGCTTCGAATTGAACTTCTACGGCAATGCGTACACCCAGATGTACGTGAACAACAACGGAAACATAACGTTCGATTACCCGTTGTACGACTTCACGCCCGAGGGCTTTCCGCAGGACATGCCGATCATCGCGCCCTTCTGGGGCGACGTCGACACGCGCGGCGCGGGCGAGGTCCGCGTGGCCTATGGCACTAGCGCCCGAGGCAATGCCGTCGTCCAGATCGACTGGGTCGGCGTGGGCTATTTCGCGTCGAACGCCGACAAGCTGAACACGTTCACCCTCTATATCGAAGACGATCCGCTCGGCGACATCGTGGTCTTCGTCTACCACGACATGCAATGGACCACCGGCGACATCGATTCGGACGAGTGGGGAAGCGGCTTCGGCGGCGCGGGCGCCCAGGTCGGTTTCGATGCCGGCGACTACGAGAACTTCATCAGCGTGATGCGACCGAAGAGTGCCGCCGATCTGACCGATCTGATGGATCCGGGCACGTACGTGTGGCGTCTGTCGGGCGAGGCCGGAATCCCGATCGAGGCGTCTTCCGACACGGGCATCCTCGTCGTCAACAACGCCAGCCCGACGATTCTCAATAACATCGTCGCCAACACCGACGTCGGCATATTCGTCGACGGAACGTCGCGCACCACCGTGCTCGGCGCTAATGTGTATCAGCGCAACGGACTCAACGCGGTCGGCGCCGTCGAATCGGCCACGGCCGTTATCCTCGGCCCGAACGATCCACTATTCGTCGATGCGGACACCGGCAACTTCTACCTGGCCGCCGGCAGCAAGGCCATCGACAGCGCGGTCAATTCGCTCGAAGATCGCGTCGCCATGGCCGAGGTCCGCGACCCGCTGGGAATCGCGCGATCCCCGATTCTTGCCCCGGACTACGACCTCTACGGCCAGCAGCGCGTCGACGACCCGTCGGCGCAGCCGCCTTCCGGCTCGGGCTCCAACGTCTTCAAGGACCGAGGCGCGATCGATCGCGTCGATTTCGATCCGCCGACCGCGATGATCATCGATCCTCTGGATAACGACGCGGCTGGCAACGATCTCAACCCGGCTCTCGATCAGGTGTTCGTCATCGGCCAGCCGACCCCCGTCATTTCGATCCAGTTGAACGACGGTCTCTCCGGCGCGGGGATTTACGACTACTCGGTCAAATCGAGCAAGGTCCACGTGTACGTCAGCGGCCGCGTGGAACCGCTGGTCGCCGGCGTCGATTACTTCTTCCGCTACGACGCGGCAAACGATGTGATCAGCCTGATCGCCGCCGCGGGCCTGTGGGAACACGGAAACGCCTACACCATCGTCCTCGACAACGGGCCCGACGGCATCATGGACGTCGCTGGCAGTCCGTTGCAGGCCAACCAGTTGGACGGCACCGCCACGTATGTCGTGGCGCTGACGCATGTCGATTTCGGTGATGCGCCCGATCCGATCTATCCGACCAAGCTCGAAAACGACGGCGCCCGACATCTGCTGATCGGCGACTACTACCTGGGCTATGGAGTCACCGGCGAGGCCGACGCCAATCAGGCCGTCGACCATCGAGGCAATCCGATCAACGACGCGACGGGCGACCAGATGGACGATGGCGTGTCGTTCACCTCGGCGTTGCTCATGGAATCCGTCGTCACGCTCCAAGTGAGGGCGTCGCGAGCCGGTTATCTCAACGCCTGGATCGATCTCAACGGCGACGGCGACTTCGACGACGCCGGCGAGCACGTCCTCGCACGGACGGTCGCGCGCGGCGTGAACAACGTCAGCTTCGTCTTGCCCGCCGGCCAATACATCGGCGATACGCTCGCTCGATTCCGCTTCACCAGCACGAGCATCGGTCCCGCCGTCGGTCCGACCGGCTTGGCGATCAACGGCGAGGTGGAAGACTACAAGGTCGCGATCGTCGACGTGCTGCGCGACTACGGCGACGCTCCCGCCCCCTATCCAACCCTGTTGGCCGACGACGGCGCGCGCCACGAACTGGGCGGCGGGCTCTTCCTCGGCGGCCGCGCCGACGATGAACTCGACGGCCAACCCGATGCGGACGCCAGGGGCGACGACAAGAACGGTCCCATCGACGACTCGGGTCCGGAACCCGTGGTTTTCAACGACGAGGATGGCGTGGTCTTCACCGACTGGCTCATTCCCGGCCAACTCGCTAGCTTGCAGGTGACCGCCTCGATGAGCGGCGGAGACCTCAATGCGTGGATCGACTTCGACGGCGACGGGGTTTGGAGTCCCGACGAGAAAATCGCCGACTCGAAGCCCTTGACGGCCGGCGCGAACACGGTCGTGTTCACCGTGCCGTCGACGGCCGACGGGACGATGGTCGGCCATACGTTCGCTCGATTCCGGCTCAGCAGCGACGTGTCGCTCGAGCCGACCGGCGCCGCGTCCGACGGCGAGGTCGAGGACTACAAAGTGATCATCGCCGCCGAACCACGCGACTACGGCGATGCGCCTCGTTCCTATTCGACGGTCGAGAAGTCCGAGGCGGCCTTCGCCCAACTGATCCTCCCCGGGTACGACAACGACATGTTGATCACGGCCGTGACCCCCGGCGCCGAAATGAACGAAGTCAAGATCAACATTGTCAACGATCGGGCCGTCGGCGACATCGCGTTCGTCACCTACAACGCGACCACCAAGGTGCTCCTGATCGACGTCGATCCGTTGCGAACGACCGCCGCGGCTGTCGTCGCGGCTATCAATACCCAGCAGGCGGCTCTCTTCAAGGCTGAATTGAGCGACCTGGTCGACCGGGACAACGATGGCTCGGGCCTGATCGGCTCGGTGGGCACGGTCGGCGTCACCGCGCACGGCCAGGATGGATCGGGCGAAGACGCGGCCTATCACGTGCTGTGGCCCGCTCCCGGCCAAGGCGCCAGGCGACTCTACCTGGGCACGCTCGTCGACGCCGAACTCGACGGACAACCCGACCACGAAGCGCTCGGCGACGACAAAAACGATCTGGACGATGAAGACGGCATCACGCTGCCCGAACAATTCATGGCCGGACAGCAGACCAATATCACCGTCGAAGTCCACATGGGCGACGCGACCGCGGCCTACCTGAGCGCCTGGATCGATTTGAATGTCGACGGCGTCTTCACCGCCGAAGAGCAGGTCTTGTTCGACGTCTCGGTCGTCGACGGACTCCAGACCATTCCCGTCACGATTCCCATGACCGTTTCGGCGGGAACCACCTTCGCGCGATTCCGCCTGAGCACGCAGCAAGACGTGAGCTACGGCGGCGCGGCGCGCGACGGCGAGGTCGAGGACTACCAGGTCGTTATGGCCCGCGGATCGGCGGCAATCAACGGCTGGATCTTCGAGGACCGCAACAACAACGGCCGATTCGACGGCAACGAAAAGGGCATCTCCGGCGTGACCGTCTACATCGACATGAACGAAAACGGCATCTTGGACAAGGATGTCTACGGAGTGCCCGTCGAGCCGTACGTCGTCAGCATGACCGACGATCTCTCCACGACCGACGTCAACGAGACCGGCTATTACGAATTCGACGGCTTGATCGGGCGAACCGAGAAGTACGTCGTTCGGGTTGTCGACGAGACGCTCCAAGATTGGGTCTTGACCTATCCGGACGAGATGGTCTGGTTCGTCGACGGCTCGCACGGCAACGCCGATCATTCCTACGACATCTTCCTCGAGGCGAACGAGACGCTCGACGGCGCCAATTTCGGCAGCTACCGCAAGCCGTCCGTCGCGGTCAGTGACATTTGGGTCGTGGAAGGACACCAGGGCTACACCGAAGTTCAGGTAACCCTCACGTTGACCGATTCCTTTGGTGCGCCGGTCGAGGTGCAATATCACACCATCGACGGAACCGCCACGACGCAGGACGGCGATTACATCGCGGCGTCCGGAAAGGTAACCATCGATCCGCGCGAAACCCCGCCGCCGACCTGGGATACGCGCGTTCTGACCACGACCTCGACGAGCGACTACGATTTTGGCGTGTCGGGCAACTATGTGGTTTGGGAGGGCTTCGACGGCAACGACTGGGAGATCTTCCTCGCCACCGTTGACGTCAGCCGCGGAACGTTCGACGTGATCCAATTGACCGACAACACCACGAACGATCGCGTCCCCCACGTCTGCGTCACGCAGACGGGCGTCAACGTGGTCTGGGTCGGCAACGACGGAAATGACGACGAAGTCTTCGCCTATTCGCTCAACAACGGCGTCGCGACCACCCGCCAGGTCACCGACAACTCGTACAGCGACCGCGATCCTCGCGTCTCCGACTCGTTGATCACGTGGTGGGGCAACGACGGCCGAAGCAACCAGGTCTTCGTCTTCGAGATCGCCAACCTGGGCGATCCGGGCGCGAATCCGGTCAATCTCACCGACAACACGCTCGACGATCGGAATCCCCAGATATCCGGTCGCAACATCGTCTGGACCAGGGGGTCCGGAGCTTCGGACACCGAGATCATGGCCTACTACGGCGACGTCAACCCGCTCGACGCGCCCGAAGTCATCCAGGTGACCAGCAACAGCCGCGTCGATCAGTGGCCTCGCATCGACGGCGAGAAGATCGTCTGGGAATCGCAGGTCAGCTCGACCAATTACGAAATCTTCCTGTACGACATGGAGACCGAAGCCACCACGCGCGTCACGACCAACTCGACCCACGATCGCTACCCGGACATTTCGGGTAACGACATCGTGTGGCGAGGCAACACGGGAAGCAACTGGGAGATCTATCATTACAACGCGATCGCCCAGACCGCGCCGAGGAACATCTCCAGCACGTCGATGTTCTCCGAGGAAGAGCCTCGCATCCAAGGCAACCAGGTCGTCTGGAGAGCCTTCAACGGATCAACCTACGACGTTTACTACTACGACCTGAATCTCGGAACGGGCTCCGTCAACGTGACGAACACGCCCGGCGCTGAATGGAAGCCGGCCGTCTCCGATTCGCTATTGGTTTGGCGCGCCGCGCACGGATCCAATTACGACATCGTCATCGGACTCAAGAACCAGCCGGTCGCAAGCCAGACGATTACCCTGCGCGTCGTGGGCGATCAGAAATACGAACTCGACGAGTACTTCGTGTTGGCCATCGAGGTCGACGACGATATCGTCGCCATCCGCGATGGAAAGGACCAGGCGGTCGTCTCGATCCTCAACGACGACGGCGTGCTCGATCTTGGCGACGCGCCCGCGCCCTATCCGACGCTCCTGGTCGACAACGGCGCGCGGCACCGCATCGTGCCGGGCGTCTACCTGGGCGACCCGGCCGGCCCGCAGTCGGCCCATATCGACGCGGAACCCAACGGCCAGCCCACCGCCGCGGCCGACGGCGATAATCGAAACCTCTCGAACGACGAGCAAGGCGTCGTGTTCAACACGGCGATTGCCCAAGGCACCGTGGCCTCGGTCACCGTCACGGCCTCGACATACGGCTATATCGACGCATGGCTCGACTTCAATCGCGACGGCGATTGGGACGACGCGGGCGAGCACCTTTTCGACGCCGCATTCGTCGAGCCCGGCGCGAACACCCTGCACTTCCAGGTGCCCGCCGGAGCGGTCGTCGGGGACTCCTATGCCCGATTCCGCTTCAGCACGATCGGCGGACTTTCCTACACGGGTCAGGCCGATAACGGCGAAGTCGAAGACTACACGGTCGCCATCGTGTCGCGACCCCCAATCGTCAACCGCGAGGTCCAGGTGTCGGGCACTGACGGCGACGACCTCTTCGAGTTCTTCGCCGGCGAAACCCTCACCGTCATCATCAACGGCGCTGCGTACAACTATCTGGCCACCGAGGTCGATACCATCGCGTACGACGGCGGCGCCGGAACCGATACCGTGATCTTCCACGGTTCCACCGCCGACGAGTCCGTCGAAATGTGGAGCAACAAGGCCACCTTCCAGGGTCCGCACGGCGGCGGTTACCTCGTCAACACCATCAATGTCGAAGTGATGCGAGCAGCCGCCGGCGGTGGCAACGACGACGTCACGATGCGCGGCGCCGCCGGCGACGATGCGTTCGAGGGAAGACCCGGGTTGGCCACGATGACCGGGTCCGGCTATTCGCTCGAAGCCACCGATTTCAACCAGGTCTTGGCCGTCGCCGGAACCGGCGGATCCGATACGGCCGTGCTCCGAGGCTCGACCGGCAACGATACGTTCGTCGGCCGGCCGAAGTTCGGCAGCATGACCACCGGCGGAGGCGAAGTCGTCGCCGCCGAGGGATTCCACACAACCCGCGCTTACGGCGAGGGATACGCCGCCGGCGATCCCATCCTTGCGGATCGCGCCTACTTCTACGATTCGAACGAAAGCGACACGTTCCGGTCCACGCCAACCCAGGCCCGCATCGAGCCAACCTTGGGAAGCGACTATTACGTGGAGGCAAACGGCTTCCGCTACGTCGAGGCGAATTCCGAAAACGGTGGGCCCGATTACGCCAACCTGTACGATTCGGCCGGAGCCGATAAGTTCACCGGCTATCCCCACTACGCCCAGTTGAAGGACAAGGCGAACGCGTTGTACCAGGTCACGGTCAACGGATTCCGGTACGTGGCCGCCATCGGCTCATCCCACGCCGGCGACGACGCCGAGTTCTACGATTCGACGGACTCGGATACCTTCGAAGCCGATCCGACGTATGCACTGCTCCGAGGCGCGAATTTCTACCTGCGTGCCGACAAGTTCCCGACGGCCAGGGCCGTGGGCGGCGCCGGAGGCGAGGACGTCGTGAATCTGTACGATTCAGCCGGCGATGATCTCCTGGTCGCCAGCCCCAACGACATGTCGCTCGTCGGCGCCGGATTCAAGATCTCGGCGAGCAACTTCCAGCACGTCTTGGCGTTTGCCGGACAGGGCAACGACACAGTCCGGTTCTTCGGGACCGAAGGTGTCGATACGTTCATCGGACGACCTGCCGACGCGAGGCTGCTGACCGCCGCCAATACCTTCCGAGCGTACGGGTTCGACACGGTTCAGGCCTACGGCAAGGGTGGCGATGACGAGGCCTATCTGTACGACACCTCGCTGGGCGAATTGCTCACCGCGAACGGATCGATCGGCGACGGCGAGGACGCCTGGGCCGATCTGTCCAACGGTGAGCTGAACTTCCGCCTCTGGGTGGCCGACTTCGAGTACGTTTGGGTTAACCAGACCGGGTCGGGCGACAAGAAGAAAATTACTGACGAGGTTGATTTCGTCTTCACGGAAGGACTCTGGGAGGAAATCTAAGCCGACCGAAGTCTCCGAAGGACCCTCGCCGCGTCAAAAAAAACGATGCTCGCGAGAGACATCTCCTGATCAATACGCGTTTCACAAAGGCGACTTGCTTCCGTCACGGATCGAGTCGCCTTTGCTCTTCTTGGTTCATTCGCAAGCACCACGCGCCATGTAATACGACCTCACGGAGGGGTGTCGATCCACTCAGTGGGTGATGCTGACACACGAATGGGCGTGAATCTGGGGAGGACCTTCTGGTAAAAACGCTGCATCAACCCCCTTAGTGGAGGGGTTTTTCTCGGTATTTTCCGCAGGGTTTATCTTTCTTACTCAACTGTTGCGACTGGTGTGACCGATACTATCGTCGCAGCCAAAATGCACCCAATCTCCGTTCCGGGGATTCGGGGGCCAATACTTATCACGCGTAGACCGAGGTAAAACAGGACCATGTCATACCAACGCGTAACAGGGAGCCTGATCGCTCTAGTCATCGCTCTGTCCACGGCGGTCCCGGCCCAGGCGCAGGGTCTGCGTGACATGCAGCTCTTCGCACCGTACAACGAAACCACCTACGGTGGTATGAAGAAGGCTAATGAAGGGTTCTTCTTCGGCTTCGATACATTGGTCTGGTCGATCTCCGCCCCCGACACCACGACCATCGGCAAATACAGCGAGCAAGGCCGCGTGGTCTGGTACGGGCCAAATCCCGAGGACACGGCCACCCAGAACAACAGCCACGACACGAGTATCTTCACGGCCGAGTTCGTCACCGGCCAACGCTACGAAGGCGGATTCATTCACGGACACCAGGGCCTGTTGTTTAGCGCCTGGCGACTGAATCCCCAAGATCAACAGATACCGACCACCCACATGACGATGGTCTTCGACGACCAGGAATGGGGCGGGCCGCTCGACTTTCTACACCTCGACGGCTACGTGGACGAACTGAACACCATCATCCGACCTCTGCCCGTCAGTTTCGCCACGGCCGACATCCGAAACCGGGTCGAGACCTGGGGCCTCGAATTGATGTACATGCTGCGGACCAATCAGATGCACAGCGGCGGTTACTTCGAGTTCTTCGGCGGTGCCCGATACCTCGAATTCAACGAGCGCTTCAGCCTCGAAGCCTACGGAAATCTCGTTCCGGTCACGATCGCGGGCGAGACGGTCGATGGGGTCGTCATTATCGGCTACGACGAGGAGGGGGTGCCCAATGAACCGGACGAAGACCAGATCTTCCTCTACGTTGGTTCCCTGGCGAATAGCTTCTGGTATCAGGACGCCGACAACCGCATCGTCGGTCCGCAGATCGGGGCCCGATGGTTCAAAAACTACGGACGATGGACCCTTTCCACCGAAGGTCGCTTCTTCGCCGGCTACAACGCCCAAAGCCTGCGGCAGACGGGCACGATTGGGTCGGAACTGAATCCGAACACGGGACTCCTGAACGAGCCGAGCCTGCCCGGCCACGTTCCCGAGGCCAATGTGCCGCTGGCGCTCGAAGCGACGTCCTTCGTGCATACCCAGCACAGGAACGAATTCACTCCGGGCATCGAGATGCGACTGAACCTCGAGTGGCAATGGACTCGCAATATCTCGTTCGGCGCCGGTTGGTCGGGGCTCTGGATGGATAACATCGCCCGCTCCTCGAACCTGATCGACTACCGATTCGGAACATCGTCGCTGATGGGCATTCTCGGGGAAAACAACCGCCAAGACGTGTTCATCCAAGGAGCGAACTTCCGCGTTCAGTTGAATCGGTAGCCCGAATCATCCATGTAGGGTGGGTCGAGGTCGCGTAAACCTTCCTGGGGCGATGCAAACCGTCTGTCGTCAATTTGCACGCTGCCGCCCTGAACAACGCATATCGAGCGACCGAAGCCCCACCAGAACCAAGGTTTGCA
>DOEZ01000134.1 GCA_003532715.1 Planctomycetaceae bacterium | reverse complement strand
CAGGTACAGCAGCGTCAGCAGCACGGCCACGGCTTTTTGCTCGAACCACGACAGGACGATCGTCAGCGGCAGGTCGTTGACCGAGCAGTTGAACGCCTCGGCCAATCCGACGGCCACGCGAATCGCGCCGTAGGCGTTGTTGCACTGGCCCATGTCCAACAGTCGCGGCAGTCCGAGCAACTCGCCGTATTCATAATCGCGAATGCGGAACTTGCCGCAGCCGAGCGTCAGGATGAACGAATCGGCCGGGGCGGCCTGGGCGTAGTCGCTGAAGTAGTTGCGGCCCACTTCGGCCCCGTCGCAGCCGCCGATGACGAAGAACTGGCTGATCTTGCCCGCCTTCACCGCGTCGACGATCGTGTCGGCCAGGCCCAGAATCACGTCGTGATGGAAGCCAACGACCGATTGGCGCGTGTGGGCCTCGGGCAGCGGCTTGCACTGTTTTGCCTTGGCCACGACGGGGGCGAAATCGTCGTTGGTGATTCGCGTTCCGCCGGGCACGGCCGTGGCTCGCGTCGTGAAGAGCCGGTCGGCGTAGCTCGGCTTCGGGATGAGCACGCAGTTGGTCGTGGCGACGATGGGGCCCGAGAAATCGTCGAACTCGCGGCGCTGTTTCTGCCACGCGCCGCCGTAATGGCCCGCCAGTTTCGGATGCTCGCGAAGCTTCGGATACATGTGTGCCGGAAGCATCTCGCCGTGGGTGTAGACCTTCACGTCGGTTCCTTCGCACGCTTTGAGCAGATTTTCGAGGTCGAGCATGTCGTGGCCGGTCACCAGAATGCCCGGGCCGGCCGACGTGCCTTCCTGGACGGTGGTCGGCGAGGGTGCGCCGTATCGCTTGACGTGTCCCTCGTCGAGCATCTCCATCACTCGCAGGTTCTGCTTGCCGCATTCGAGGACCAGTTCGAGCAGCGAATCGAGGTCGAAATTGACGTTCGTCACGGTGGCGAACAGGGCCTCCTCGGTGAAGGCGTCAACCGCTTCGTCGACCATGCCGAGCCGCCGGGCATGATGGGCATAAGCCGCCATCCCCTTCAGACCGTAAAGCAGCGTCTCCTGAAGCGATTGCATGTCCTCGTCCTTGCCGCACACGCCGGGGCTCATCGCGCAGCCAGTGCCGTGGGCCGTTTGTTCGCATTGATTGCAGTACATCGATCGTCTCCTTCGATGGTAGTGGTTGGGTAATGGCCTGAAACGGGTGAAGGGTTGGGAGTGGGTGAAGTGCTTGGAATCGGTGATTCGCCCGAACCACTCGGGACTGGCAACTCGCCCGAACGCTCTTATAATACCCCCATGGGCCAGTGTGGCCATTGATCCAGATCAAGCCGGGCACAAAAAAGGGCTCGGTTTTTTGGACAACCTGACGTTTCGGAAAACGGGGCAAGGGGGGGAAGGGGAAAAAACCTCAAATCTCAAATCTGAAACCTCAAATCTCAGATTTGAGATTTCAATACTCGCTTCCCAAATCCCCAGCCCCCCAGCCCCCAAATCCCCAATCCCTCCCCCCATGCAGCCAAACGTCATCGACATTCTGACCAACTGCCGGCTCTTCACCGGGTTACCGGCGACGAGCTTCAATCGGCTTGTTACGATTGCCCAAATCCGTCGTTTCGACAAAGGACGGATGATCTTCCATCAGGGCGACGAGTGTCCAGGGGTGTATATCGTAGGCACCGGGTTGGTTCGAGTCTTCAAAAAGGGCCCCGGCGGCAAGGAGCACGTTCTGCACGTCGTCGGCCCGGGCGACACGTTCGCCGAGGTGGCGGCGATCGGCGGGNNATTCGGTCTGCGCGTTGTTGCCGATGGACCGGCTTCAGGCTGCCCTGAAGGACGACCACGAACTGTGCCGCGGCATGTTGGTGAGCCTGACGCTCTGGGTGAAGCATTTGGTCGGTCTGATGGAAGACATCGTGCTGCGCGACGCGACCGGCCGGCTGGCCCGCTACCTGCTCGACGTCCCGGCCGACGACCAACAGCGGATCGAGCTGCCCACGTTGCGGCGGCACCTGGCCAGCCATTTGAATCTGACGAGCGAGACCTTCTCGCGCACCCTTCGACGTCTTACCGACGCCGGACTGATCAGCCAGGCCGACGACCAGATCCGGCTATTGGACCGCGAGAAACTGCGTCTGGTGGCCGAAGGTCTCTTTCCGACGCTCTAACGTTTTTTTCACCACGAAGAGCACGAAGAGAGTCGACGGACGGGAAGGTTCTGCACAACAAGGAAAGAGGGAGAATGCTAATTCACGCTGACAAGCATGAATCTTGATAATCAGCGAAGATTAGTGAAGATCAGTGTTCCCAACGTCTCCCTTCGTTTCCAGCGATGGCCAGCCTTTCCTTGCTTAAGTGAGTGCAAATGGGACTCGCCGCGATCGTCCCACCCTGCGATTCTCGTCGGTGGGGACTCCCTTCATTCATGATCCGGATATCAACAGGAGTCTTTCGGAGCCCCCCTTCGTGTCCTTCGTGCCGTTCGTGGTGAAACCTCCTACGGTTCGACTGGCGCGACGGGATCGGGCGCGGGGACTTCGGGCGAGGGGACCTCGGGGGCAGGTGCCTCGGGCGCGGGGGCTTCAGGCGCGGGGGCCTCGGGAGCCGGTACATCGATTCCTGGCGCTGCGGCGGCGGGGGCCTCGCCTGGCATGTCGCCCGGGTCGATCAGCATGTAACCGGCCCAGAAAAACGGATGCTCTGCCTTGGGGGGCTCGGAACCTGTGCCGGCACCCACGCGTGGTTCCATCGCCGGGTCGATCCGCGACTCGCGCGCCAACAACACGGCGCGCTGCCACGCTTCGGCGGGCGTCGTGTGCGGCAGTTCCTGGACGAACTCGCGAACCAGGTCGAAACTCACCTGACCGCCGGTCCGCCACCGGCTCAACAAAACCGTTCGCGTGCCGCCGGCCATCAACCCGCAGGCCGAGAGAAACACCTCGCGGCCGGGCATCTTGGCGTCGTACCGTTTCAGTCCGCTCTCGGTCGCCGTGTGGAACCCCGGCAGAACCACGGTCTGGGGGCCGCCCAACGGCAAACGTATCCAATCGCCCAAGGCGTTGCCTCCCTTCTTGGGAGATTCAACCGGAATGGGTTCCCACGAATAGACGCCCTCCTTGCCAGCCTGACTGTCGCCGAGCACGACCAGCGAATCGAACACGACGCGGTAGATCGACGACGGCGCCGGCAATCGCGATGAAAACGCCGCCGCGCCGGGAACGGCGCGCGCGAACTCATCGAACGCCGTTTGCGCCACCGCGTCGGCGTCGCCCGGAAACAAACGGCCCAAGGCCACGCCCGTGCGCCCCACGGCCTTGCGGCGACGCCCATCGGGAACCGCCAGCCCAATCGTCGGCGCGTAGCGAATTCTGAACCGCGAGATGAGCGATTCCGACTGCCCGTCGACCACCACCTGAAGCGACTCGAACGGAACGTACCAGAGCAGGCCGTCGGGCACGACAATCAGTTCGTCGAAGTGGCTCGTGAAATCGGCTCGCGAGTCTTTCAGGATCAGTTCCAGAACCTCCGCGCCCGATTGCTTCCACTTGGCGTCGCCGAGTGCATTCATCGCGACCTCGCGATTCGCGTCGAACAGCCCCAGGTCGCGCAAGAAACCCTTCAGCTTGGCGTTCAGCGAGGCCATGTTGCCGATGGCCCAATAGTCGTATCGCGTATTGTCGATCAGAAAGGCGTAGGTCCCTCGCGACGTGGCGAAGAAGGCGAGCACCGCGCTTCCATCGGGCAGCGCCTTGCGCAGATCGGCCGTCCGCCGCAACGGCGGAAAGACCAGGTCGGACGGCTGCCGGCTGACGGCCACCTCGCGCAGGAGCGTTTCTTGAAGCACGCTGATCGCGGCCAGGTCGGCCAATTCCTTGCCCTGGATCGCGCCGGCCTGGGCGTCGGCGGCGACGGGCGGCAATTGGGCGAGCCGTTGGCGCGCCGCGGCGGCCTCCTTGCTCGCGCGGTCATAGTCGCGAAGCGACAGAAGAAGGTCACGGCGAAGCAACCGGCCTTGCGCGTCGAGAAACTCCTCGGGACCGTCGAGGATCCAACGGAGCGAGTCGAGCCGGCCGCCATAGGGAAGCGTCCCCAAAAAACGGTGCCGCCGGGCACGGTCGCTGATTTCCAAGGCTTCTTCGTGGGCCTTTCGCTTCACGGCCGCCTCGAACCAGTGCTCGAACGGCGCGGGGTGAGGCGTGACCAGCACGGAGAGCGATTCCATGGGCTGCAAGGACCAGTCCAACGGTTGAGGATCGCGCAGGACCGTGGCATAGAGATCGGCGGCGACGCGGGCCGTGACGACCCCGTCGACGTAATGCCGATCCGCAAGGGCGNNCAGATGGATCCGTGCCGCATGAAATCCATGGCGCGCCCCGCCGCGGCATCGCCGGCCGCCAGGTTCTTCTGCTGAAAAAGGACCCTCGCTCCGACGAACGAGTATGCGGCCCCCAGGCGGCTGGCGGCGAACTCGCGGCGTTTGAACAGGCCGGATGCCTCGCGCAAGGTTTGATCGGCCGCCGCCGTGTTGCCCAACACGGACTGGTTATCGGCCAGCGACACCAACAGCGAAGCGGCCAGATGTCGATAGCGGTTGCGGTTGGCCCAGGCCAGCGCCTCGGGCAGCGGCGCGTACACGGTCTTCGGATTTGCCAGCAAATGCACTACCGTCCCGTGGCGAAATGCTTCTTCGAGCACCCCAATATCGCCGAAGTGCCCGGCCGAGTAGGTCGCCTCCTCGAAATACGCGGCGGCTTCCTTCAGGTTGCCTTCGTCCATGGCGATGCGACCCAATTCGAACAGCGCGACGCCCGTCAGAGGGTGGTCATACTGTCCCGCCGCCAGAAGACCCCGCTGCAAGCTGCTTTTCGCCTGCGTCGGCTGGCCAGCCGCCAGATGGGCCAGACCCAGTTGGATGTCGATCCAGCATTCGGACCAGTGGTTCGGCGGCCCGGGCCGTGCCGACAAGGCCGTGACCAACTGGTCGGTCAGCGAGTCGTGCTTCGAGGTCGGGCCAAGCAACTCCGCACGGCGGCGAATGGCCAGGCTCGTCGCGCGGACGATCTCGACGACGTCGATTCCGAATAGCTTCGGAGCCGTGACGACGCCTCCCTGACGATAGGCTTCGTTCGCGTCGAGCCGTCCCATGCCGATGAGCATCGAATCGCGGAAGTGAGCTGGTTGCGACGTCCGCTTGCTCTGGCCCCAGGTCACCTGCTCGCGCTGGCCCGCGGGGCGGCCCGGTTCCAACTGGCGAAACTGCACGTGCGTCAACCAATCGGGATAGGCCAGGTAAAGCTGCACGGCCGACGTGTAGTGTTCGAGCGCCTCGGGCAACTGCCCCATCTGGTAATAGCACTCGCCGATCATCGCGTGATAACAGATCGAGTCGATCCAGCGGGTGGTGGCCGTCTTGATCGCGCCGCGTCCCTCAGACTGAAACGAACGCAGCGCGCGGACGTAGTCGCCGTCGTGGTAGGCGCGAACCGTGGCCTGATACTGAACCGACGGAACACGCTGGCCGGCAAATTGGGCGTGGCACGACGCCGCGACGCCCCAGGCCGTCGCGAAGGCGATCAGTAGCCTCGCTCCAAACAACCAAGCAGCGCGATACAAAGACGATTCAGACGTGGACGTAACAGTCATTTGCTCTCTTCCTTTTCCGAGGAGGTTCGACGCAAGGCCCTCGGGGCCAGAGTAGGGTGGGGCGATCGCAGCAAGTCCTACCGTGGAACTCATGCTTTTCCGACACGACTTGCTGCAATCGCCCCACCCTANNAACTCATTATAATACTACACCCGGCCGCAAGGGTCCGTGGGCCAAGCGGCCCCCGCCCCAGGGGTAGATTCTGTTTGACGTGGGTGACTTTGTCGGCTGGCTAAAGTTTGACGGCCATTAGGACGATAACGCTTCTGTTGACTATGTCGGCTGCAATGCCCTCGTGTCCGGGTGGTGCGAGCAGCCTTCGGATACCCTCGAACGAACGGAGGTGGCGGATGAGCGGCTCGAACCGGCGTCCCCTTATGAACCTGGTGATTGGACTGGCGATCGTGGCGTGTGTCGGCATGACCGGATGCCAGGTGCAGACGGGTGGGCAAACGCTTCCAAGCCCAACGTACACCAGCGATGATGTGCAGTACTTCCCGCCCGGCCCCGAATTCAAGCTGACCAACGAAGCGGCGGCGATGAAGGCGGCCAAGCAAGAGGTTGCCGCCCAACAGACGCCATCTCGGTAGGCAAATCGCCATTCACCGTTCGGAGTTGATCCGACGTGGTCTGGGTTCCAGAGCGAACCTTTGGTTCGTCCTCCGGCTCCCAGCAGGAGAAGAGGCCCCCCCGCGAGTACACAGACTGGACGTGGCGCTCCGAGTGCCGCGAGATCATGCCGCCGGCCCAACCGCCCGACATTACCTCGAATGTCGGCACCAAGGCGTGCGAGGTGGTTGGGTTGTGTGAGGGGGGACGGCGCCTTTGGTTACTGACGTCCGAGGCGCGACGTGTCCGGCGACGGACACCCCTCGGACGTCGGTAGCCGAAGGACGATTCCGCAAGGAAACCAAGCCATGGGCGATTTCACGTCATCAGCAGCCGCCCCACCCTGGTTTCTCGTTGCCCTCATCTGGATCGGGTTCGGGACACTCGCCGGACTCTTAGCCAAGGCCGTGCTGCCCGGCCGCCATCCCAACGGCGCGGTCGGCACGCTGGTGATCGGCATCGGGGGCAGCACGCTGGGACTTCTCGCGCTCCACCAGTTCCTCCTGGGCGAGGCGGAGCGAAGCACGTTCAACCCGATCAGCGCCGTCGGCATGTTGGCCGCTGCAGCCGGCGCTTTCGCCTTGCTGATAGTCTACCGCCTTCTGGTCGCCTGCATCCGGATCGACGCACCGCCCGACGAGAAAAAGAACGAGGCGAAATAGGACCGGGCTCAACGCCGGATACGGCGCGACGGGGCTTGTGCGCCGCGTATCTTCCGGGTTGGCGAGTGCAAAAAGGTGACTATTTGTCATCCTGTGTCCTTCGTAACCGTTCACAGGTCGTTGTCGGCTTATCGGCGACATGGCCCCGATGGTCGCCTTTCGCTCCGCGAAAGTAGNNTCGCGGAGCGAAAGGCGACTTTGGCGGCCCGTGAACGGTTACGTGTCCTTCCAGCACCTCTCCGCAATGGCAGCGTGGGGTGGTGAAGGATCCAGCCGAAAACGCGATTGATTCCTCAACTTGCGGGGCGATGCAAACGGGCTACACCATCAGCAGTTTCAGCCAAACATAGAGAAACAGAAGCACCACCACGCCCGGCCATGCCCAGCGGTGCTTCTCGCGACGGCGAATGGCGATGCCCCATGACAAGAGCGCCGGCGCGACGAGGGCAAATCCCACGATTTCCCAAACCTGCGCGACGCGGATCAGACGCCGTGCTTCGTCCTGGTGTTCGTCGGTTGTCCGTATGCCGAGGGCCACCCGCCTTGCCGCCGCCACGGCAACAGCGCCTTCGTATTGCTTCTGGATGAAAGCTGTCGCGACGGCCCCTAGTAATAGGGCAATGGCCGTGGCGTGAAAGACACGCTTCGCCGGTGGCGTCGCGTCGTTTGAGCGTGCCATTTCGTTCTGAACTCCTTGACCTTTGATTCACGACTCCCGACCCCGGTCGTTCCTCTTCTGAAGACTCGCATTCGTTCTCTCTTCATGTTCCTGATTGAATCGCCAAGCACTATAGAGACCAAGAGGCATTATTATCAAGAACATGCCAAGGAGAGCGAGCGCGAGCCAGAAGACTGTGACAACCCAACCAGTCTCTCTGTGATATAGATGAACCGCGATGTGAGTTCCGAGGTGTATGCAACCAACCCCCAACATCGCCACGAAGACACTCAAGCCCAAACGGTATCCGGATTTCACTTGACTATCCCTTCAGGTGACGCGATAACGGCGCGGAACGATTTTGAATGACGTTCACCTAACGGCACCCGACCCGTTTGGTCGCTCCCTTGGCCTGACGGCTCTGACAATAGCAGATCGGAACCGAACCTCGGTAGTAAGCAGATTGCACCAGTATAGCCCGCCCCACACGAGCACCAACCCAAAGGGAACGCCCACAAGAGCTATCATCACACTTCCAGCCGCAAGAAATGGAATAGCCGCTGCAAACGAGAACAGAATACAGACGTTGCGAGGCCGCGTCAACGACCAACCCCCAATATTTCGTTTGCTCGCAACCATGTCTCGGCCAGCGTGGGCCAACGCGAGACGACGAACTTCGACGGTCGTAGTCCGAAGCCGTGTCCACCCGACGCATACAGGTGTAACTCGGCCGGCACGCCGGCCTTCTTCAACGCCAAATAGTAAGCAATGCTGCTGTCGACGTAGGGACGATCGTCCTGAGTCTGCACGAGAAGCGCCGGGGGCGTTTTGCCTGTTACGACAATCTCGTCGGTCAATTCGTGGGGCCGGTCCTTCTTGTGGAGATAGGCCGGGTAAACGAGCAGAGTGAAGTCGGGCCGGCACGGCTTCGCATCGGCTTCATCCACGTTCGAATAGGTTCTTTCCCCGTACGCGGTGCTCAGCCGAGCCGAGAGATGCCCGCCGGCCGAGAACCCGATCACACCGATGCGATTCGGATCGAGATTCCACGCACTGGCGCGATGACGCAGCAAGCCCATGGCTCGTTGGGCGTCCTGAAGAGCGCCGTCACGATTGTCGGGCACGCGGTATTTCAGCACGGCCGCCGTAATGCCGATCGAATTGAGCCACTGGGCGATCTCGGTCCCTTCCTTGTCGTAGGCGAGGATCCGGTAGCCGCCGCCGGGGCACACCAGTACGGCGGGCGAGGGTTTTCCTGACTCGCTTGCTCGATAAACCGTCATCGTCGGCCGACCGACGTCGGTGATTCGCCGCGTATCCTCGGACGATGGCCGATCGTTCTCGGGCAGGTCGGTCGCCACGCCGGGCGGGCGGTCGGGCCAGAGTTCGACCGTGAACTGCCGAACATTGTCGAATGGTACTTCCGCCCGAGAGGCTCCCGCCGCCAGGAGGAGAACAAAGGCGATCGCGGTGGACGCCGGCCAGAGGGCTTTCATGACGGATTCTCTATTTGAGGATACTAAGCGGTGCATCGGATGGCGACGCCAGCCGCCCGTTTCGTCCGCGCAGCCGCTCGGGCCGTGCATTCTTGTACTGATCGAGCACATCTTGCAGCATCGCCCGGGCGCGAGCCGCCTCGTCGTCGAGCGTCTTGCCCGAGAGGTCGTTCTGCTCCAACGGGTCGTTCGCAACATCATGAAGGCGGCCCGATGCGTAGAGCTTGAAGCGTTCGTTTCGCGCGAATTGCCGGGCTTGGGCCGGTTGGCCCTGCTTCGAGTACCAACAGTAGATCCACGGCCGCGGATCGCCCTTCTTGCCGAGCAATTGCGGCAGAAAGCTCCGACCGTCGATTGCTCGACCGTCGATTGCCAAGTCGTCGGGAACCTCGACGCCGGCCGCCGCGCAGATCGTCGGCAGAAAATCGGTCGTGTCGACCAGGTCCGTCCGGACTTGGCCCGACGAAATGGTGCCCGGCCAATAGGCAATCATCGGGACGTGCGTGCCCGCGTCGGTTGTTTGTCCCTTGCCGCCGGCGACCTCGCGTCCGTTCAGCATCGAGACAATCGGCCGATCCGTTCCGTTGTCGCCAAGGAACAAGACAAGCGTGCGCTCGGACAAGCCGACTTCTTCGAGCTTCGCGACGATCTTTCCGACCATCTTATCCGTATAGGCCACCATATCGGCGAAATACTTGGGTTTGCCCTTGTAGAGTCTCGAGCCGGGATCCTTCGGGTCCCAGTCGGCCGAGTCGGGCGTCGGCACGAACGGACAATGTGGCAGGATCATCGGATAATAGAGCAAGAAGGGCTTGTCGCGATGTCGCTCGATGAAGTCGCAAGCGAAGTCGCTGACCACGTCGGGGCCGTACTCGCCCTCGCGATAATCGACTTCGCGCCCGTTGACGTCGATCGAAGGATTCGAATGGCGGCTGTCGAATCCCCCTTCGCGCGTTCTCCTCCGCGTGTGCTGCCAAAGGCACGACTCGTCGAAGCCGAAGTGTTGCGCCGAGTCTGGCTCGGAGCCGAGTTGCCACTTGCCGGCCACGCACGTCGCGTAACCCGCCTTCTTGAACAGATGGGCAAACGTCGTCTGTTCGCGGTCGAGCAAGCCGAACCGCACGTAGTTCCGCACGTTGTAGACGCCCGTCATCAGTTGCACGCGCGTCGGCGTGCAAAGAGGCTGGCTGTAGCAGTGCTCGAATCGAGCCCCCTCGGCGGCCAACCGGTCGAGCACGGGCGTCTTGTACGACGTTCCGCCGTTGGCCCCAAGACATTCGTATCCGAGGTCGTCGGCCATGATCAATACGACGTTGGGCGGTCGCTCGGCGAGCGACGCCGTCGAAAGACAACACAACACCATGCCCGCCACGGCGGCCGCGACCGAGAATCGCAACCATTCAAGACGCGTTCTTGTTCGCATGATCTCTCCTTCTGGGCATCAACCGTCGCCGCCGCCGACCCGGTTCGGCCGGACGGATGGCTCCATTCTAGACGTTCGGCGGGTCGGGGGCCATTCCGCGATTCTCGTGCGATTCGGGCCGAATGCCGCGCCCACGGGGGGCAAGTCGCGTCGGTTCCGCCGGGTCTGTCTGTTACGACGATGCGTTTCTTGCTATAACTCCGCATGGAGAAGGAACGGCTACGGCACCTTGGGGGGCTTGCCCCCTTGCCCCTCAAAGGGGATGATGATGGCGGCGGCCCCATGCTTGGGCCATCTCGGCCCAACCAGCGGGCTGCTGTGTTTGCGACGGAACCATTTGCCTCTCTCGGGCGTCTCAATTGACGGATGCGGCTTTGAGCGACGATACGCAACTGATCGAAGCGACCCTGCGGGGTGACTCCTCGGCTTTCGGGCAGCTTGTCCGGAAGTACCAGGATCGCCTCTACAACACGCTGGTCCACGTGACGGGCCACCGCGAAGACGCTCGCGATCTGACCCAGGAAGCACTCGTTCAGGCGTTCGTCAAGTTGGACACGTTCCGTCGTTCGAGCACGTTTTATACTTGGCTGTACCGGATTGCCTTGAACCGCGCGGCGAGTTACTACCGAGGCAAGAAACCCACAACGTCGCTCGACCGGGCTCGCGCCGACCGAGGCGACGAACCGATCGAATCGAGCCCCGGGCCGGGCAACCGGCTTGAGGTCGAGGAGAGTCGAAACCAGGTTCGCGCCGCCCTTGCCCGGCTGAGCGAGGAACACCGAAACATACTCGTTTTGCGAGAGATAGAGGGGTGCGACTACGAGACGATCGCCACGGTGCTCGACGTACCGGTCGGCACGGTTCGAAGTCGCCTCTATCGAGCACGACTGCAAATGCACCATCAACTCAAAGAGGTTTTGACCACCGATTGAGGGCGTGGGTGACATTATGAAAGAATCACCACAACACGAACTGCTCAGCGCCTATCTCGACGGCGCCGTTTCCGACGAGGAACGCGCGCAAGTCGAGCAGTGGCTGGCCGACGATTCGGCGGCGCGCCGGACGCTCGACGAACTGCGCGCGGTCGGTGCAAGTCTTGCGAGTCTGCCCAAACTCGAAATTGGTGAGGACCTAAGCGATCGCGTACTCCGCGCGGCCGAACGCCACATTCTCAGCGAACCGACACGGCTGGCCGACCCGCCGCCGACGACTCCCCGCGCCGCGCCCGTTTCGTTCCGAGCAATCGCCCGGCGACTGGTCACTTCGCGCGGGCTGGTTTGGTCGGGCATGGCCGTGGCGATCGCCGTCATGCTGACCGTTTTTCAGCTCCGTTCGCCCGAGGTGCGAGACCCGATCGCCAAGATGTCGGAAGCGCCGACGAGCAGCGTGACGAGCGCCCCCGTCATCGGTCCCGTCGGCGACAGTGCGCCCTTCGAGTCGAGCGACAAGGGTCTCTCGTACGCATCGGACAGTAGTGCGGCGGAGGCCATGGCCGAAACTGGTCGGGCCGAACCCAAGAGCGACCCTGTCTTGACGCGCAAAGCACCGTCGGAAGCCCTCGCGCCGCGAGTCGGGAAAGGTTTGGCCAAAGCGGCCGCGCCGGCCGAAAGTCCACCCTCGCCCAAAGCCGCGGCCACGCGGTTCGCGGAAACCGTCGAACGGCAGTTTGGCGTCTCGCCGCAAACCGCGCAGACCGCCGACGCCAAGTCGCCCGCCGCGCCGGTCGACACGCCCGTCGCGCGCGCCGTGCGGAACCCAGCCGAAGTGCTGGTTGTCGATTGCCGATTCTCGTCGGCGGCTCTGAAGGACGACGCTTTCGGCCGAACACTCGCCGCCCATGGAATCGAAATCGTCGAAACGCCCGACGTCGAAGAGCCGCTCGCCCGGCGACTGGTCGAAAACGTCGCGCAAGCCTCGCCCGAATTCGGCGAGGTCCGACGCGGCGAACCCGAGTCGGCCGTGGCGCGCGGACCTGGAGTCGCGGGCGGCCTTCAAGCGGCGTCGCAACCGGCCAAGCCACCGACCGACGCGCCCAAGCGAGGCGCTGCTTATGGACTCGTCGACACACCGGCGGACGCCGATGTCGAATTTGTGTTGGTCGAAGGGAGCCCGAGCCAGATCGCCGCCACGATCGGCGCGCTACGCCGCCGTGGCAATGCAACAGTCTCGGTAGCGCCGCGGCAGCAGCAAGCGTGGCTCGACCAGACGCTCGAAGACGGACGTTCACGGTTCGACGCGGCAGTCGAAGCAGCCGAACCAGCCGAACCGCAACAGACGGACGAGCGTGGCAGGGAAGTCGCAAAGGGCGATGCGTCCGAGCGCTCGGACGTTGGCTCGAAGTCGGCCGACAGGGAATTGCCGCGCGAGCTCAAAAGGCCCGTGGCCTCGCAGCAGGCACTCGGCCAGCCCGGCGACGCCATGCAAATTGCTCCGCCGCGCGCCACGGCCCAACGGTTGGGCCGGATGGCGTTGCCTCCGACACCGCCAACCGCCAACCAGCAAGCCCAAGTCGAGCCCGATCGCCAGGAGGATCGCCAGGACGATCGCATCGACCAAAAACCGTCGGATTCCGCCGGGCTTCTCGCAGAAGATGCGATTCAACGGGTACCAGTGAAGAAGCAGGAGTCCGCGACGGCGATGGGGCTTGCCCCGGCCAGCCGTTATCAGGTCGAATCGCGAGAAGGAAAGCCACGGCTCCAACAAGTTCTCTTCGTCCTGCATCGGACGCCCCTGGCCGAACCGGCCCGAGCCGCCGCAAGCGCCGAGGCCGACGCCCACGCCGCGCCGACGCGCGAGGCCACACCGCCCAATGCCGCGCCGGCGCCCAGTTCCGCGCCGGCCAAGAATCGCGACGAAGGCGAATAGTCTGATGGCCCGGTGCGTGCTGCCGGCCGTCATCGCCGACTGGCAAAGCCGAGCCGCCGCCTCAATCGCAGCGCGAGCCGTTCCCCGCCAAACCGCGACACTTCAGCCAAATGGAGCATCAACCCGACGATTCGGAAAAAGGGAAAAGGCATTGAGTAACATCAACGTCACCCAGAATCAGAAACGAATGAGTTTTTCCCTTTCCCCCGTTTCCCCTCTTTCCGATCCTTGAAGACCACTTCCGACGGCTGAATGCTCACGTCAAACCGTAAAAACGTCCGGCCGTCCCTCCGAAGATATCGTCCTGTTCGCCGGCGCTGATCGGCCCGAGGGCGTCGTTCAAGACGTCCACCACCTGCTCGTACGATCCGGCGAGCGTGCAGACCGGCCAGTCGGAACCGAACATCAGACGTTTCGGACCGAATGCGTCGAGTGCCGTTTGCACGTAGGGACGCAGATCGTCCGCCGACCAGTGCTTCCAATCGGCCTCGGTAATCATGCCCGAGAGCTTGCAGAATACGTTTTCGAACGACGCCGCCCGGGTGAACCCCTCGACCCAGCCCTCGCGGCGGCCGTCGCGAATGGCCGATTTGGCGATATGGTCGATGACCATTTTGAGGTTCGGAAACTTTGCCGCCAGCGCGGGGACGTGGCGCAGGTGCTTCGGATGGAAGAGAAGTTCAAAGGGAATGTCGTGTCTCGCGAGCACGGCCAAACCGCGCGACACGTCCTCTCGCAGTATCCAATCGTCGTCCGGCTCGTCGTGCGTCTGATGGCGGGCGGCTACGAAGTAAGGATTCGCCTTGAATTCGGCCACCTCGTCCTCGAGCGCCGCGCTGGTCAAATCGAGCCAGCCGACCACGCCCGCCAGAAACTCATGGCGAGCGGCCAGTTCCAGAACCCAGCGATTCTCGTCGAGGTTCGACACGGTCTGGACGAAGATCGACCGTTGAATGCCGGACTTTTCAAGGAGCGGCCGTAGATCGTCGGGCAGAAAGTCTCGCCGGAGCGGTTCGAGTTCTTCGCCTTGCATCCAAACGTAGTCGAACCGGCCCAGTTGCCAAAAATGCTGGTGGGCGTCGATTCTCATCGTTCTTTCTCCACAAACACCCAAGGACTAACGCCGGTAGCCAAGCGCCGCTCCGCCGTCGGGACAGATCGCCTGGCCGGTGATGAACGACGCCTCGTCGCTCGCCAAAAACGCGCACACCTCGCCGATTTCGTCGATGGTCGCCATCCGGCCAAGCAAGTGCCACGAATCGACCATTCGCAACGCTTCGTCGGCATCGTATTGGGTGTCGGCCCACTCCTGCATCAAGGGAGTCATGACGCCGGCCGGACATACGGCATTGACGCGAACCCCATCGGCCGCCAGATCGGTCGCCAACGCCCGCGTCAATCCAACCTGTCCGGCCTTCGTGGTGACGTAGGCCGGGGCCGCCGCCTGGCCGATCAGCCCAACCTCGCTCGACATGTTGATGATGTTTCCCCGCGTCTGCCGCAAATGAGGAATCGCCAGCTTGCATCCCAGAAACACGCTAATGAGATTCAAACGCAGAAGCGACTCGAAGTCTTCAAGGCTTGTCTGGTCGATCGTCATGGCCGGCGGATGCCATCCGGCGTTATTGACGATGCAGTCGAGCCGTCCGAACCGAGCAACCGTTTGGTCGATCAGCGCGACCATGTCAGCCTCGCGGTTCACATCCGTGGGGACGAAGGCAGCCACATAACCCGCTTCCGTCAATTGGCGTTCTGCCTTCCGGCCAGCCTCCTCGCCTCGCGAGGCAACCACCACCCGGCAGCCGTATCGGCAGAAAACGCGGGCACATCCGAGGCCGATCCCCTTGGAACCTCCCGTCACAATGGCCACTTTGTCCTTCAGTTTCATGATCGGTCTCCGGTAAGAGCATGTTTCGGACGTTCAATTCCGCGGATGGACCTTCCCCCCCCCTTGCAAGGGCTGTAACTGCATATTATATTAAATGTTCAGCCTTTGCCAGCCCTGATCGACAATTTCCGCATTCCTCGAAAGCCCTCCAAATATGCCACAGGTTCACTTCGAATCACGGACCGTGCATCACGATGCGTTGCGACGCTTCGCCGGTGGCCTGCTGGAGCGGGTCGGTCTCCTTCCGGCCGACGCGCGGCTGGTCGCCGACATGCTGGTCGAGGCGAACCTTCGAGGCACGGACTCCCACGGGGTGGCAAGGCTGCCGCACTATCTACGTCGCATTGACGGCGGCAGCATCAAGCCGCGTCCCCAGATCACATTCGAAAAGCTGTCGGAGTCGTGCGGTCGCGTTCAGGGAGACGACGGTCTGGGCCAATTGGTCATGCAACGCGCCGCAATGGAAGCCGTTTGCTTGGCGGCCAAATCGGGCGCCGGGTGGGTCTCCGTCGAGCGATCGAGCCATTGCGGCGCGCTGGCCTATTACGGACTCGAAATCGCCGATGCGGGAATGATCGGCTTCGTCTTCTCGCATGTCGATTCGATGGTCTTGCCCTTCGGATCGCGAAAAGCCTTCTGCGGCACGAATCCAATCTGCATCACGGCGCCGCGAGCCAATGGCNNGCGCCAACTCGAGTCCGGCGCGCTGTGCCTCGACATGGCCACGAGCAAGGTCCCGTGGAACACCGTCGCCAACGCGGCCATCGAAGGGGTGCCCATCGAACACGGTTGGGCCGTCGATGCCGAGGGCCGCGACACCGTCAATGCCGACGAGGTGGCGTCACTGTACCCCTTCGGCGAATATAAGGGCTCCGGCCTGGGGTTGATGGTCGACGTGCTCTGCGCCATGCTCGGCGACGCTCCGATGGGCCCCGACATTCCACGGATGTACGGCGACATGGCCGAGCCGAGGCGACT
>DOEZ01000577.1 GCA_003532715.1 Planctomycetaceae bacterium | reverse complement strand
CCTGACGATTCGGAAAAAGGGGAAAGGGGGAAAAGGGAAAAGAGCTTTGACATAAGCGTCGCCGCATGGGGCGGCGTCCACCTTTCATGTACTTTCACTCCTCGAATTCGTTCCTCCAAGTTCCTTGCGTCACCCCGGCAAATCCGGAACAGACGCCTAGCTCTCCCACCAGTATGACCGGCAGAGTGACAGAATACAATCAGTATCTTTCACTCCGATGACCGATTTATTTCTTTCAGCGGCCATTTTCTATCGAAAACGGGCAATCGGCTGGCAAGTTTTGACACAAACCGCTGTGAAATCATAGCTTACTGCGGCGGGAAGGTGGCGGACAAACCGGTCGATACCGCCTAATATTGGCACCGCTGCAACAAGAAATAACCCCGCCATAGGGGTGCATCGGCGACTCGGCGTTTCCATACGCCCCGACTGGCCTGGCCTCGGCAGTTCGTCCATGCCGGTGGGAATGCGCCAATCATCGCGTTTTCCCCTTTCTCCCCTTTTTCCGAATCGTCGGAGCGTCCGCGAGTGCGACGGACGCGTCTACCCCGGCAGAATCCGCACCCGGCGGCCTTCGATTCGGACGCGGTCGGCGGCGATCAGGTCGAGCGCCTCGGGGTACGCCTCGCATTCCGCCTCGAAAACCCGCGCGGCTAGCGTGTCGGCCGTGTCGTCGTCGAGGACGGGCACGCTCTTCTGCAGCATCACCGGCCCGTGGTCGTATTCGTTGTCGACAAAATGCACCGTGCAGCCGCTCACCTTCGCCCCGTATTGAAGCACCGCCTCGTGAACGTGGTGGCCGTAGTAGCCCTTGCCGCAGAAGGCGGGCATCAGCGCGGGGTGGATGTTGATCACCCGGTTCGTGTAGTCATCGGGCACGACGATCCGCTTCAGAAAACCGCCCAAGACGACCAGCTTCGCGCCGGCGTCGCGGCAGTGGTCGAAAATCATCTGGCTGAACGCCGCGTCGTCGTCGAACTGATTTCGTTCGACAACCTGGATCGGAACGCTCGCCTTTTCGGCGAATTGCAGCCCGCGTGCCCGGGGCGAACTGGCCACGACCAACCGGACCGACAGGGGGAGCGTACCGGCCTCGATGCGGTCCAGTATATTCTGAAGCGTGCGTCCCCCGCCCGAAATCAGGACGGCAATTGGCATCGGTGACTTACGTTCCTGGGTGCTCACGGTCTAAGACTCCTGAAAGAAACACGATCGCCCCCGCTCAAGTTTTTTAACGCAAAGGCGCAAGGGCGCGAAGACGCAACGAAATACTAATCTTTGACGTCTTTGCGTCCCAGTGTCCTTGTGCCTTTGCGTTAAAATCGTCCAGCGTTTCATCCGACTATCAATACTCACTTGATCGCGACGATTTTGACGTACAAATCCGCTTTGAAGCCGGCGATTTCGAGATGGACCGGTTCGACACCCGCGATAGGCTCGAAGCCCAACGCGACGGCCAGCGTCTCGCCCTTGATGTAGTCGGCAAACCGTTCGGCCGCTTGACGAAGTTCTTCGGCGTCGGTCGCTAGCCCCACGGCGATCCGATCGGTATACTCGCAGCCGATTTCCTTCCGCCGATCCTGAACGGCGCGGACCAGCTCCCGGGCGTATCCCTCGGCGATCAGCTCGTCGGTCAGTTCGGTCGCCAGGACCACGACACACTGCTTGCCCTGGGCGGCGGTCCAACCTTCTTTTGCCTGCAAGCGGATCTGAATCTCCTCGCGATCGAGCTCGACCGGCCCGTCGGGCAGTTCGACCGTGATGCGGCCCTCGGCCTCCATTTCGGCCAGCAGTTTGCCGCCGTCGGCCCCGGCCAGCGCCTTGCGGAGCGCTGGGAGCCGTTTGCCCAGCTTCGGGCCAAGCCGCTTCATCTCGGGCAGAACCGTGTAGTCGATGTACTTCTCCGGCTCGTCCGAAATCTCGGCCGCCTTCACGTTTAACTCGTCGCACACGAGCGACTCGTGCCGTTCGAGCCACGCCTGGTACCGCTTGTCGGCCAGAATGATCTCGACCCGCGAAAGGGGCTGTCGCACCTTCAGCTTGGCCGACATCCGCGCGCTTCGGCCGAGCGAGACGATCTCGCGCGCCAGGGCCATCTGTTGCGAAAGGGTCTCGTCGATCACGGCGGGCCGGCCGCCCGGATAATCGCACAAATGGACGCTCTCCATCGCCCGCGAGCCGAACGGCGCGACGACCAGTTTTTGCCACAGTTCCTCGGCCAAAAACGGCACGAACGGCGCGATCAGCTTGGCGGTTGTCACAAGACACTCGTAGAGCGTCCAGTAGGCGTCGGACTTGTCCTGAGTCATCTCGCCGGCCCAGAACCGGTCGCGGCAGCTTCGCACGTACCAGTTGCTCAGCGCGTCGACGAACTGGTTGAGCGACTCGCACGCGCCGAAATTGTCGTACGAGTCCATCATTTGGGTCACCGCGCCGGCCGTCCGGTACAGCTCGCTCAGGATCCACCGGTCGATCTCGGCCCGCTCGCGCACCGGTCGATAGTCGGCCGCGCCGGCCATGGCCTCGGGCGTGAGCTGATCGACCTTGCCCTTGAGCGTGCCGGCCGGGTCGAACCCGTCGATGTTCGCGTAGATGACGAAAAAGCTGTAGCAGTTCCACAGCCGCAGCAGGAACTCGGGGATGCATTCCTTAATCGCCTGCTCGCTGTAGCGGATCGACGTCCAAGGGGGCTGGTTCGAGAACAGGTACCACCGCAGGGCGTCGGCCCCGTAGCGGTCGAAAATCTCGTTCGGCTCGCGGTAGTTCCGCTTGCTTTTCGACATCTTCTGGCCGTCCTCGCCCAGCATGAGTCCCAGGACGATGCAGTTGCGGAACGGATGGGGGAAGTAGACGGTCGGCGTTTCCTCCGAGGCTTCGCCGCCCTGTTCGCCGAACAACAGCGTGCTGATCGCCATCAGGCTGTAGAACCAGCCGCGGGTCTGGTCGAGCGCCTCGCTGATGAAGTCGGCCGGAAACTGCTCTTCGAACTGCTCGGCCGAGCCCGGCTTGTTCGGATAGCCCCATTGGGCAAACGGCATCGCGCCGGAGTCGAACCAGCAGTCGATCACTTCGGAAACGCGGCGCATCCTCGCCCCGAGCTGCTTGGGCGAATCGTAGGTGATCTGGTCGATGTATGGCTTGTGAATGCGCAGGTCGTCGGGCAGTTCGGGATTGGCCGCTTTGGCCGTTTCCCAAGCTTCGGTTCCCGCCACGCCCGGCTTGGCCAGCAGCTCGTCGTAGTTGGCGACGGCCTCCATGTGGCCGGTCGCTTCGCAAACCCAGATCGGCAGCGGCGTGCCCCAGTACCGCTCGCGGCCCAGCGCCCAGTCCA
>DOEZ01000465.1 GCA_003532715.1 Planctomycetaceae bacterium | reverse complement strand
CGGTTGCGGATCAGGAAGTAGGTCAATGCCCAAGCCTCGGCGTAGGCATTTAACGCGGTCGCCGGATTCCGGAATCGGTCGTCCTTGGCGATCAGCGTTGCCAGCGAATCGGCGGGCCGCCGCGCGAGGTACTCGTTGAATCGTTCCAGCCGGCTCGGGTTCACTTGGCCGATGCCGCGCCAACCTTTCGCGCTGCTCAAGTCGGGGGTCTCGAAGCGGATTGCCAGCCCCTCGGCCAGCCACAGTGGGCAGTCGCTCAATCGGACATGCATGCCCCGATTGTAGGCGATCTGGTGCGTCGCCTCGTGTACGATCGTGGCCACGGTCATCAGGGCGTCGGGCGCGGAGAGGATCTGATCGATCTGGGTCGCCGAGCGAATGCGGCGTCCCCGGGCCAGCGACGAAATGCCCGTCAGGTCGCACATGGTCATACGGTTCGTCCGAAGACTGTAGTAGCCCAGGATCGACTCGGCCGCGTCGCCCAACTCGCCGGCCCTCGCGAAACGCAGGTACGACTCGCGGTCGCCGAAGATGACGGCCACCAGGGGGAACTCGGGCTCGGTCAGTTCGAATCCTCGGTTCTTCCAGTCGTTCGAGAACGCCTGATAGAGCCGTTCGAAGAGCGACCCGCACCAGACGGCATAGGCTCGCGACGAGTTGTGCAGAATCAGGTAGTTGCGTGTCTGGTGGACCTCGAAGCCGGGCGGCAATTCGGCCAGCAGGTTCTTGGCCAGTTCGTCGGCCGACAGCGGCGCGAACGGCTCGTCGTCGGTAGCGAGGGAGACTTTCTCCTCGGGCGGGATGGTCCACAATACCCCATCGCGCGCCAGAAGCAACAGCCCGCCGTCCTGGGCCTCGACGACCACCCGGCCGACGACCGTTTGTTGCCGTCCGTCGCGCTCGAAGACGACGCGCTCCATGGCCGAAGCGGCGCCGGGCGTGGAAAGCCCAAGGAGCACGACGCAGAGCAAGATGGGACGTCGCAGCGAGGTCACGCGGTAATCCGTTGGGTATTGAGGAAACGAGCCCCGGCCGGCGGATGTAAGTCCACCTCTTCTAGTATACCCTCGAAACGACAGCGGCGGGCATGGGGGCCGGCATGTTTTCGCGGCAACGCGCGGCGTGAAGGGAGGGAATCCGTTCCGGCGCGGAAATCAGGGCATTCTCGCAATTGGCGCGAGAGGGAAATAACGGTCTATTCCGTTCCTTTCCTTTCGTCATCGGTTCTTTGGCTTCTTTGCGAGTTCCTTGCGTAACAGCTTCCTCAACGTGGAAACCTCCAGCTTTCCGGTTCCCCGTATCGGTATCGCGCTGCCGTTTTCCGCCGGGTAGTGTGGAATCGGAAATCGTCGGAATCCGCGTGCTATCGACCCCTGGAAGTCGATCAAGGTAGGAACTTGACATTGCTCGCATGAGGGCCGATCCGTACATCGGGCGAATCCGCCGAAACCGGCTCGCCGAACCGAGTCACATTCTCGAACGTTATGTTTTCGACGGGGTGATCGTCGCCGGCACCGACCACGTAGATCATGCCCGGCCGTCCGCCGGCTTTTCCCGAGAGGTGAATGTTCTTGAAGCGGCAGTTCTTAACATAACGACCGGGCTCCTGATAGGCCCACGCGGAGAGTTTTCCCGTTTTCTCGTAGACGCCCAGGCTCCAACCGTGACACATCATCGGCAGTATCTTGACCAACAGATTGCGGTTGCCCGCGGCGTTGATCCGAAAATCTTCGAAGCGAAGGCCGCTCATCGGCATGTTGTTGCTCGGCTGAATGCAGAAGACGCATTTTGTCCAGAAGTGTTCGACGGGTCGGGTGTCGACGAAGTGCAAGACATCGATGTTTCGCGCCGTGATGTCGCGCATGCCGCCGGCGTCGCTCTCGTAGCCGATGCGGAAGATGTTGGCGACGTCGGTCCACAACAGACAATCCGTCACGGAAATATTCTCGCAACTCTTGTCGTCGTATCCTTTAAGGCCCTTGGGAGCAATGCAATCGTCCTGTGTTCGCACGAAGCAGTCGTGGATCGTCACGTTGCTTGAATTGATCGGGTCAATCCCATCGTCGTTAAGCACGCGCGAGCCGCATATCTTCACATTGTCGATTGTCACCCGATCGCAGCCGCATGGCGCGATCGTGAAGAACCACGACCCACGAAGGATGAGGTCTTTGACACTGATATTCTTACACTTTTCCAAGTGCAGCATGAAGGTCGTTGGCCCGCGTCTGTGTGGATAGTCGTTCCCGTCTAGGATTCCACGGCCCAGAATCCTGATATTCTCGCCCCGCGCCTCGACGCCCCCTTTCACGATCGCCCCGCCGGCCAGGTAGAGCGTTTGATTGCTTGTCAGCGTGATCTTGCCGGGCTTGTGAACTCCGGGACCGAAGTAGACCACGTTCGAATCGCCGGCCGTCGGAGCGTCCTTTTCCAATGGATTGCCGAACAACAGCAGTGGGCTGTTCTGGCCGTCGCGCTCGACGGAGATCTTGAACGGGCGGTGGACCGTGAAGACAATCGTGTCGGACGTCTTGAGCGTCGGTGCGATTCCGGCACTCCCAGGCAGTATTTCGACCTTGTCAAGCGACCGCGACGATGTGACGTGAACGTTTACCTCGCCCGAGAAATCGAAATAGGCGAAGTAGTACTTCCCGTCGTGATACGGTGTTTGCGCCGGATAGACGTCCACCGGGCAGCCATTCACCTCAACGCGGTATTCGGTCGAAACGGCTTCGCCGACGGGCGCCGGATACGTAACAACCGTGGCGTCGGGCGACGCACCGGGCGAATTCGTCGAGAAAAACGCGCATAGCGCGCCTGCAACGAGATGGCGGAGTGCGAATGCAAATGGCTTCATGGTTTTCACGGCCGTCGAGATACTCTGTTCTTTCTTGATGGATTCAATACTCATCGCCGCCCACGAGCTTCTGCTCGACCTTGTCCGCTTGCCAGGCGACGGCCGAGAGCAGCCGGCTGACGTCCATGGCGTCGAGCGTTTCGGCCATTTGGTTGGCTTGGACGACGACCATCTCGCCGCCGTTGACCTTTCGGACGGCGAAGGCGCCGTGGAGCATTTCGTTGTTGTAACGCAGCAGCGTCAGGGCGTTGCCGGGCAGGGCCGGACCACAGATCGACCAGTACTTGACGATGGCGTGGCCTTCGGGGTCGGTTTGGCCGAAATCGATCATGACGACCTGTTTTCGCAGGCTACCAATCGGAACGGTGACCCTCCAGGTGTCGCCCGCATCGTCGAGCACATGGCCGCCGGCTTCGATGACGGCGCGGACGACCGCTTTGGGATCGGTCACGGCCGCGGTCAGGTCGTCGAAACACGGGCCAAACGAAGAAGCAGCGAAGGGGGGCGCGGCGGTTGCGCCGGCCGTCGATTGTGGATTCACGCGGGGGGCTGCCGCCGATGATTCCCGCATGGCCTGCTGGAGCATACCGGGCATCATCATGCCGAACCCCGCGCCGAGTCCCATGCCCATCGCGCTGCCGGTTCCGCCGCCCTGTTCGGCCAGTTTGGCCATGCTGTTGGCCGCCTGGAATTTCATGAAGGCGTTCAGATCGCCGACCGCGCCCATGGCGCTCCGCGCGTCGATCGCCTTTTGGACTTCCTCGGGGGGCGTGATGGCGTTGATGAAAAAGTCGACCAGTTCGAGCCCGTACTTGGCGAAATCCCCGGCGACTTTCACCCGCGTGGCCGCGCCGATCGCGTCGAACTTGGCCGGCAAGTCGAGGATGCTGATGCCCAGCGAGCCGAGCAGATCGGTCATGCGCGAGACGATCAGGTCTTTGAGAAACGACGAGACTTCCTCGGTCGTATATTTACCATGGGTGCCGACGAGTGTGTTGACCAGCAGCGGGCCGTCGACGACCCGGAACGAGTATTTGCCGAAGCTGCGCAGCCGGACCATGCCGAAATCGGTGTCGCGGAACGTCATCGGCTGGCGCGTGCCCCATTTCTGGTCGAGGAACGTCTGTTTGCCAACGAAATAGACCTGGCACTGGAAGGGTGATTTTTCCCAGGGGATGGTCAGGACGCGCGTGATCAGCGGCACGTTGGCCGTGGTCAGGGCGTATCGTCCCGCAGTGAACGAGTCCATCGCCTTGCCGTCGCGGAAGAAAATGGCCTCCTGATTCTCCTGGACGATCAGTTGAGCGCCCAGCTTAATGTCGGTCGATCCCTCGGGCGGAATTCGCGCAACGAGCGATTGTCCCGACTCGTCGAAGAACTGAATGACTTCCAGTCGAATGGCCACGTTTTCATTTCCTTTCTGGAACAAACTCGGATGATTCATGTAGGTCAGGTAGGGTGTGTCGAGCTTGGTGAGCCGCACCAATGAGGCCGAATGAGTCACTTGTCGAGATCGAGTTGCTTTTCATCGTTGGTTGAATCGTCACGCGCCGGTTTTGGCTCGCGGAAGTCGATGACGTATTTGGCAACCAAGGCGGAGTCCATTTCCTTGGGGAAGACAAAACTAACGTACATCGCATCATCCGGCTCAAACTTCACATCGACAACGGCACGTCCAATTTCCTGTCCGTCCTGATTTAAGGCTTTTGCCAGAAGGCGACCCGTGACGGGTGTGGTCGCGATAAGATAAGCGGCAAATCCCTTGTTGTCTGGGCTCACGTCCAGTAGCGTCTTCGCGGTGGTGTTTGACAGGCCTTTCTCGCTGACGTTATCCGACAGTTCGACTGGCACGGTCAACTTCGTATCAATAGCCGATCCGACTCCGCTGCCGAAGTCCATGACGGTCTCGCCCAGTTGTTCGCCGGCCTGTTTAGCAAGACTCTTTTCGCGATTTTCGCAGCCGATCACGGCCACGGTGGCGGCAACGACCAATAGCAGCCATTTTTTCATGCTTGTTACTCCTTACTCGAGTCCCTTGAGAATATCGTTGCGCGCGCCCCATTGTGTTTCGAGGTTGTCGATTTGGTTTAGCAGTTCGGGCAGGGCCGAGGCGAGCGATTCGCCGCGCGAAGGGAGCGATTCGATGGCTTCGGCTAGGGTTTGCACTTCGTCCATCAACGACACATCGACTTCGTAAACCCGATCGAGCATGGCCTGATCGACGCGAACCAGATCGAGGAACCCGCTGTAGCCTTGCACGGCGCTTCGCAACTGCCAAATGAACTTGTCCAGCCGGCCTCGCAGGCGATCGACTTGGGGCATGAGGTCGATTTGGCCCGTTTCGACCAGCGGCCGGGCGGCCTCGTCGATGGCCCGCTTGGAGCGTTGCAGCCGGTCGGCCAGCCATTGACGTTGCAGTTCGTCACTTTCGCGGCGGTACTCCTTTTCGAGATAGCCGCGAAACCCGGGGATCCGCCGCAGAATGATCTCGACCCAATTTCGCTTTTCGGCATGGTCTCTTGGTTCGGGCATTTGTTTTCCCTCCGCGATATGGAAGCGGTCGGCACGGCCAGGGCTCGGTCGTCCACGCATGTATTCGTTGTGCGGGGCGAAACCTTGAAGAATTGCATCATAGCGAACCCCACGCCAGACGGAAGTAGTTTTTGTGGCGGAAACACCTTTAATAGGGTGCGGCGATTGCCCAGGATTGAGTAGTACGCGTGTCCGCCGAAAAAAACTATACTAAAATAGTGATATACTAGTGATGCGGAACTTTGGGACTCTCGTCTTGGCACGGTGAACCGGAGTTTGTTATAGTCCCCCCCGCTTTGCGTCTGGGGGCCCCAAATTTCTTGGTTTTGAGCGAGAGATGACCCCATGAACCTGGGAATCCATAGGCCAGCTTCGTTTCGGACGGCTCGATGGGAGCGGTGTGTCTTCTGCGGCTTGGTGCTGCTGCTGGTTAGCGGATGCACGGGATTCCGCGGTCCCGGGCTGGGATGGCCCTCGTCGTCCGGGGGAAACAAGCGCCCGGAGCTGGAAACGGCGGCCGTGAGCATCAAATCGCCCCACGAGCGAATGGTCGAATACCGCGAGATGGGCAAGCGAGGGCCTTCCTACGCGCCCGAGGAGCAGCAACGGATTGCCGGGCAGTTGGCGGGTGAATTCCGTACCGAGAATGATCCTTTGATTCGTGCCCAAATGGTTCGGACGCTGTCGAAGCTCAGGGCCGACGAGGCCGACAGCGTGCTCCGCGAGGCCATGGAGGACAGTTCGCTGGAGGTTCGGATTGCGGCGTGCCAGGTTTGGGGCGACCGCAAAAGTCCGGAGGCGGTCGAGCTCTTGGGCCGACGGATCGCCAGCGACACGAACACCGACGTCCGGCTCGCGGCAGCCCGGGCGCTGGGCGAGACGCGCGACCAGGCAGCGGTGGCCAAGCTGGGCGTGGCATTGGACGACTCGGATCCGGCCTTGCAGCGCCGGGCCGTCATGTCGTTACAGAGACTGACGGGCGAAAATCTGGGGAACGACGTGAATCGTTGGCGGCAGTACGTCAACGGCGAGCCGATCGTCCCGGCCGAACCCATCTCGATAGCCGAACGGCTTCGCCAGATGTTCTGACGGGGTTTCGGCCGCGACGGGCTTTCAGAGGCCCGCTTCCTGACGGTCGGGGTTCGGTTTCGTCGAAGGTCCCAATCGGGACAAATTGCGCAATCGTTTGGCGTTGCCAAAGACGGCGGAAGGTCTTATTATTACTGAGGTTCAGGCGGTTTCCTTGCCGCCCCTTTCCCGGATCTCGACCGGTTCGGCCGTGATTCGCGGTTCGCAACTCGGTTGAAAGAGCATTTTGGTCGGCCAAGCATGAAGCCTCTCCGCCTCACGGAACAACTCAAGGCGCTGATCAGTCGCGCCATCGAGATCGCCGATTCGGTCGGCGCGAATACTCTGCTATTGCTGGCCGAGGGGCCGGCCGACTGGCCGAAGGTCGAAAAGCTTGTGGACGGCCGGCGGCTTTTGGTGGCGGCCGACAACGCGATGTACTTGGACGGGGCGGCCGAGACGTCGTTGAAGACGGTGCTGTTGGACATGCCCGAAAGCGCGGTTTCCGAGCAACTGACGCAGGCGCTTCTGGAGGCGGTGGCGGACGATCTACTTTCGCCCGGTTCGCGCGTGGTGGCGCTCTACAGCGGATTCGAGGCGGACGTGATCGACTCGATCAGCATCATCAATCTGGGCGAGCACCTGGACCGATTGACGGGGCAGGATCTCCGGCAGTTGGAGACGCGCGTTCCGCTCGACACCTTGAAGATCGTGGTCGATTTGGCGGTCGAGATCGGCCGCGACGGGCGCGAGGGGCACGCGGTGGGGACGATGTTCGTGGTCGGCGACGCGCGAAACGTGCTGGCCTTGTGCCGTCCCGTCGGTTTTGACCCGGTCAAAGGGTACAGTCGGAAGGAGCGGAACCTCGACGATCATCGTGTCCGCGAGGGAGTCAAGGAGATCGCACAACTCGACGGGGCGATCATCGTGTCGGCCGACAACGTGGTCGAGGGGACGTGCCGTTATATCGACGCGCCGGCGACGAACTTGACGTTGTCGAAGGGGCTTGGCGCGCGGCATTGGGCGGCGGCGGCCATTACGCGAGCGACCAAGGCCATCGCCGTCACCGTGAGCCAGTCGAACGGAACCGTGCGATTGTTTCAGAATGGCGAGGTCATGCTGCGGATCGAGCCGACCCATCGTCGGCCGATGGTCTGGCGCGAGTTCGAATACGAGCCGCCGGCCACTTCGGAGAGCTGAGCGCTACTTCAGGAGGCGGCGGGCTGCGGGCGAAGGCCGGACGATTCGGTCGCGTCCGTCTGGGTCGATCGAAGCCGCGGATCTCGCGACCGACGCTGAAAGAGCCGTCGTCGTGTTTTGTCGGTCGGCGATTCGATGCCGTAGTCAACCAGTTCCAGCACGCGGCGACTGACCAGACGCCCATCCATGTCGGTTTCCTTGGTGTGTTGGCGGACGATTCCGCCCGGAACTTCGGTCGAAGTGTAGGCCAGGGTGAAGGTCGTGCCGCGAGCGTGCTTGGTCGTGGCGCGGAGGTGGGCAACCGAGATAATCTTGGCCTGTTCACCGACGACGTAGGGCATCTTCAGTGAATCGACGACCATGACGGTTTCGGAGAGGACGCTGCCGTCGGCCGGATCGACGATTTTGGTTTCGCGTTTGAGGATGAACGGATCGACGTCGTTGTTGAAGTAGAGTTTCGAAATCTCGCTTCGCTTGGTCTTCGGATCGTCAACGCGAATCTCGCGGACTTGGCAAGAGATCTCCTGGCCGTCGATGGTGACCGTCTCGCCTTTGAGATCCTTGGCGGCGATATCCTGGCCGAAGTCGCCGCCGTAGAAGTCTTGTTTGACGCTTTGCTGTCGGCGATCGAGCCATTTTCCGACCATCCAGACGGATTCCCCGACGCAGAGCGTGACCCCCGACTCATCGACCGATTCGAGCGTCGTTTGGGTCTCGGTGATGCCCGTGTCGGCGACCTTGCCTTCCTTGTCAAAGACTTCGTGAAAGACGCGGACTTCTCGCCAAGATTGGGGGGCGAATAGGGCCCAAGGGTGATGCTTGCGCGATACCTCGTCGCCGAGGCTCGGAACCGAAACGGCCAGCAGGATCAGCTGGGCCGACACGATCAGGGCGTTGCGGAGAAACCGTTGCATGGTCGAGCGGTTCGTTGGGACAGGTTGCCTAGTTTTCGGGCGATCGCCACTCGCGGGCCGCGCGCGGCTGGAACAAAGTGGATACGGAAACGTAGCTTGTCGAGGCGACAAGCCGCCGCCGGGCGTCCGGATATTCCGATTACAGGGACGACCGGCATCTTCGCCTACCCGTGAATATAACAGATGGGCCGGCCAGGGTCTAAAGGGCAGTTATATCGGGGGGGTATACCTTAGGTGCCGACCCGCTCGACCGAATCGACCAGATCGAGATCAAATTGCGGCGAAACGGCCCGAAGATTCAGCAACAGCCGATCGTCGAGCCGTTGACCAAACACGGCGGGGCTACCGTCGCGAAGCGTCTTGGCGAGCTGCTCGACTGTCATGCCGGCCGGCCGCAGCGCGATGGCCCACCCGGGTATTTCGCCGAGCGGGTAGGGCGGGCCGACTAGGCAGCCGGCAGCCTCGAAGACGTCGGCGGCGGCGATGGCCCTGGCGGCGGCCATCTGGGGCGCGAGGCGTTCGACGCGGTGTTTCAAGTTGTCGGCCGAAGCTGCCAGAATCTGCACCAAGGGAACGTTCGCGCGTGCCTGATCGGCGGAGTCCATCAGGTTGAGGGTCGCGGCAAGCGCGCCCGACAGCGGCGGGTCAAGGAGCGACGCGCGGCCGGTGGCGAATGGTTCAATGTTCTTGATGAGGGAACTTCGACCGGCAATGATTCCACACGGGGGACCGCCCAGTAGTTCATGACCAAACAGCACGAGATCCGCTCCGGCGGCGATGCTGTCCGACACGCGGGGAGCGAACTTCACGCCGAGCGATCCGAGATCGACGAGAGCCGCGGGGCCAAGGTCGTGGACGAGCGGCAGATGGCGCTCGCGAGCGAGTCGAGCCAAATCGTCGATGGAGACGCCGCCGCCGGTGACTCCGGCATCATGTCGATGCACGACGAGAATCGCGGCGGTTCGCTCGCCGATCGCCTCGCGATAGTCTTCCAGGCCGGTGTGGTTGGCGGCGCCGACCTCGCGGAGCGTGATGGAAGCGGCGGCGGCCAGTTCCAGCAGATGGTAACGGGCATCGCGCTGAATGATCTGGCCTCGCGAGACGACAATCTCGCGCCCCCCGCCCAAAGCGGCCATCGCCGTGACGGTTGCGGCCGTGGCATTGGGGAACACGAGCGAGTCGTCGGCGCGTGTCAGGTTGCGAAGCTGTTGCCGAACGCGGTTCGACTCGTCATGGTTCTCGGTCGTCGAGGCGGAACTTCGCGACGAGTAGCCCGAGGCGGCTTCATCGAGCGATCGGATCGCATCGTCGGGCCAGGGGGGAGTTCCGAGTTCGGGGTGCAGAATGATGCCAGTGGCATTGACGGCGAGGGTTGGAGGCGAAAGTTCTCGTTCGAGCACGCGTCGCGAGATTCTTTCGGCCAATTCGGAGACGCTCGGAAGGGTCTTTTCGGCTGTCGCCGTGTGGAATTCGGCGGTCAATTCTTCGAGTACGACGCGGACAGTCGCCACGACCTCGCCGGGCCGCAGGCGATCGGCCAGCATCTTCACCTTGGGGTTTTCGAGAATCTCGTTGAGAGTGGGAATGTGACGCAACGGACTGGGGGACATGAGAATGGACCTCGACGAAGAAGGGGGCAGCGATGCCTGGAAACGGCCGTTTTCGGAACGAACCGCCACTGATCGTAACACATGGGCGTTGGAATGCCATGGGGCTCGCGTTTTTTCGGATCGGTATTGGAATCGGCCACGTTGGTGCGGGGACTGAAGGCGTGGACGTTGCGTGATCGTTACGGCGAAGGCCGAGTGATCTGCTTCAGCCCGCACGATGAGGGCGGCGAGAAAGAAGCCATTCTCGTGCGGGCCGTGTGTTGGCTCGCGAGGACGATGTGGTGACTTCGTGCTGAAGGGTCCGGGCTATCTCTCTCGGGAGCGATTGCGTGGGCGACAATTCCCTAAGTCAGATGCATCTATCGGGTGCCGCCCCGATCTAGTGGGGGCCGTTTGGGGGATATTGCCGAGCGTTCGAGTCACGCGATCTATCTCCGCTCGCGGCGTCGAACCGGATCGGACGGGAGAGATGTCTGCCGCAAATGTTTTCCGCCGATGCACAAAGTTGACAATTGCCAGTCTTGACGTTATACAGTGTTCTTCGTGAGACAGGGCATGGAGAGGGGCGTCCTTTACTCAAAGCAGAAAACGCAACGAAGCCGGTTTTTTCCGGTCTCTGCGCTCGTTTTGGTTCTCTTGCCAGGTTCTTTTCGGGAGGGCGCGCTTATTCCTGGCGAGGCCGGCCGACGCGCGGCCCGCATTCGGAAGAGTCGAAGGATCGAAGACGATCGTGTGATCGTTGAAGCTCACGGGGTCGCATGGCGGCTTGTCTTTTCGGGTGCAAGAGTCCTCGGATCATGGCGGCGGCATCGTTCTAGGCCGAAGTGATCAGAAATCGGCTCGACATGCATTCTCCATCAAACTGTTCAACCAGGGAGACAATCCGATGAGACGTTCGAGGGTGTTCTTGGCGGCGGGAGTTCCGATCGGCATCGCGATTTGCTTCTCATTTGTTCTTCTGGGTCCACTCGCAACAGCTCACGCCGCGATTACGTGGACAGGGAACGTTGAACCGGCGGACCCAACCACGTGGGACAGCACCACATCTGGTTACGTCGGCAAGACGGCCGACGGTACGCTCACGGTCGATGGCGGAAACGATCTGTTTACGCAACGCGCCTCGATTGGCAACAATGCCGGTGTGACGGGCGAGGTAACGGTCACCGGCGCTGGGTCGACGTGGCAAAACAGCTACGACTTGCTCATTGCCCCCACCGGCACTGGTGTGCTGGAGATTAATGGCGGCGGAAGCGTGACAAGCGATGCTGGCGCGATTGGGATTGATGCGGGTTCGCATGGCACCGTGACCGTCGACGGCGCCGATTCAGCGTGGGGCATCGGCGGCAACTTATACGTCGCTTTCTCCGGCACCGGTAAGCTGGATATCAAGGCCGGGGGCAGCGTCGTAAGCGGTTCCAGCGTCCTTGGGTGCCAGTCGGGCTCGACGGGCACGGTAACCGTCGCCGGCACTGACTCGACCTGGACAACCTCTTCGCTCTACCTTGGCGGAACATCGACCGCGGCCGGCGGCACGGGGACTCTGATCGTCGACGCGGGCGGCACGGTCGATGTGGCGGGCACGCTCAAGCTCTGGGGCGTCGGCGTGGTGGGATTGCTTGACCGCGAGGCGCGGGTCAACGTCGGCTCGCTGATCATCCAGCCCGGCGGAGTAGTAAGCCACATCGACGGCACCTTGACCGTCAACTCCGGCACCTTCAAACCGAGCACTGCCGGTTACACGGTCGATTCCGATTTGCCCGGCGGGTTGCCCACGCTGAAACTCACCGGTGGAGCCACGGCCAACCTCACCGGCACGTTGACCGTGGGCAACAACTTCGCCGGCGCTCTGGAAATCCTTAGCGGCAGCGATGTCGGCAACACGATAGCCAATATCGGTTACGGCGCCGGCTCAACGGGTATGATGACCGTGGATGGCATCGGGTCGACGTGGACCAGCACGGGGTCCCTCCACGTCGGGTACAACGGCACGGGAACATTGAATATCACCTCGGGCGGAAACGTGATAGGCGTCAACGGCTATTTGGGCGTGACGTCCGGCTCGATGGGCACGGTGACGATCGAAGGCGCCGGGTCGACGTGGACCAGCAGCGGCACCGTTTTTTCGGTCGGCCGCATCGGCACCGGCAACCTGACCATCGCCGGCGGCGGTAGTTTGGTAACCGCCATCGGCTACATTGGCTATTATGCCGGTTCGGCTGGTACGGTCACGGTCGACGGTACGGACTCGACGTGGAACGACAGTTCGCACCTGTCGGTCGGTTACCAAGGCGGCGGCACCCTTAACATCACCGGCGGCGGCCTCGTCGCAAACGATTACGGCTACATAGGCGACCAAGCAGGTTCGACCGGCACCGTCAGCGTCGGTGACGGTTCCACGTGGACCAACCGGGGGTCCGTGGTCGTCGGGCACTATGGCGATGGCACGTTGTACCTTACCGCCGGCGGCGCCATCCAGAACGGCTACGGCTCCATTGGCTACCGCGCAGGCTCCACTGGCACGGCGACGGTCGACGGCGCCGGCGCGACGTGGACCAACACGGGCGGACTCCAGGTCGGCGAATACGGGGCGGGCACGCTGGAAATAACCAACGGCGGCAGTGTTGCGAATACGACCGGCCACATTGGCAGAGTCACAGCCGCCATTGGTGCGGTCACGGTCAGCGGTGCCGACTCGACCTGGACCAACACCTCTTCGCTTTACATCGGCGGGTCGTCGACGGCGGCCGGAGGCACGGGGACCCTGACCGTCGAAACCGAAGGCACGGTCGACGTGGCCGGCACGCTGAGGGTCTGGAGCACCGGCACGCTGGCGCTTGACGGCGGGCAGATCAACACCGGCTCCTTTGTCCTCGCCACCGGCGGCACGTTCGCCCACCACGACGGCGTCTTGACGGTCAATGCCGGCACGTTCACTCCCGGGACCGCCGGCTACACGATCGACTCGGACTCGCCCGGCGGATTGCCGACGGTAACACTCGCCGGTGGAGCGACAGCCAACCTGGGCGGCCCGCTGACCGTGGGTAATAACCATGCCGGCGCCCTGGAGGTCCGCGGTGGCAGTAGCGTCAGCGGCATCACGATAGCCTATATCGGTTACGGCGCCGGTGCCGGCTCGACGGGCACGGTGACGGTGGATGGCGCGGGGTCGAAATGGACGAGTACGGGTTCTCTTTGCGTCGGCGTCGGCTATTACGGCGACAGCACGGGAGCATTGAACATTACCTCGGGCGGGGTTGTGGAAGCCTTCAGCGGCGTCATTGGTTACATCTCCGCCTCGACAGGGACCGCCACGGTCAGCGGGGACGGGTCGACGTGGACCAATAACGAACGTCTCTCCGTCGGCTCGTACGGCAGCGGGGCGCTGACCATCACTGACGGCGGCAGCGTCTCCAATACGCTTGGCCAAATCGGTTTCATCAGCGGCTCAATAGGGACGGTTACGGTCGACGACGCGACGTGGACTAATAGCAGCGAACTCCACGTGGGCCAATACGGGACCGGCACGCTGGACATAACCAGTGGCGGCCGCGTTTCCAACACGATCGGCTACATTGGCACAATGGAGGCCGCGAGTGGCACGGTGACGGTCAGTGGCGCCGACTCGACATGGACCAACAATGGAGGCTTGTACATCGGCGGATCGTCGACGGCCGCCGGCGGCACGGCGGGGCTGACGGTTCAGGCCGGCGGTACGGTCAGCGTGACGGACACGCTGCACATATGGAACACCGGCACGCTGACACTCGACGGCGGGCGAGTCGAGTGCGCGGCGTTTGCCAATCGTAGCGGCGGCACGTTCCAGTTTAACAGCGGCACACTGGCCTTTCTTGACGACTTGACGATCCACATGGAAAGTCCGTTCGGCGCGGTCGGCGGCGATGCGATCTCCGCCGCACGGTCTTTGGAGGTTGCCGGTACGCTCCGCGTCGGCTCGAAGGAGCCCGGCGTCTTGGAAATCGTCGGCGGCGGGCATGTTTCGACCACCAATGCCTACGTCGGGCCGGGCACGGTAACGGTCGACGGTGCCGGCTCGACCTGGAACAACAGCGGCGGATTGCACCTCGGTGGCTTTGGCGGTAGCACGCTGGCCGTAAGCGGCGGCGCGAGCGTGGTAAACGACGGCGGTGCCGCCATTGGCCGCCTCTCCAGCTCGACCAGCACGGTGACGATCGCGGGCCCAGGCTCAACGTGGACGAATGGCAGTGAGATCATTGTCGGCGACGAGGGCGACGGCACGTTGATCGTTACCGGCGGCGCGATCGTCGCAAACAACTACTGGGCTGCTATCGGATACGGCTCCGGATCGAACGGCGCGGTCACGGTCGAGGGCACCGGCTCGACGTGGACCAACACCGGCTGGCTCTATATCGGTGGGTCGGAAATTGGATCCATGGGCACGGGTGTCCTGACGGTTCAGTCTGGCGGTACGACGCGGGCGGACATCCTCAACATCTGGAACAGCGGCACACTGACGCTCGACGGGGGGCGAGTCGAGTCTCGGGTGTTTGCCAATTGGGACGGCGGGACGTTCCAGTTCACTAGCGGCACACTGGCTTTCCTTGATGACTTGACGATCCATACGGCAAGTCCCTTTGGCGCGGTCGGCGGCGATGCGATCTCCTCCGGACGATCTTTGGAGGTTGCCGGTACGCTTCGCGTCGGCTCGAAGTCCCCCGGCTTCCTGGAAATCGTCAGCGGCGGCCGTGTTTCGACCACCAACTCTTACCTTGGCTTTGCGTTCATCGAGCACAGTTCGGCCACGGTCGACGGGATCGGCTCGACCTGGTCCAATGGCTACGACCTCTATGTCGGCTATGAAGGCAGCGGGACGCTGGAGATCACCGGCGGCGGACTCGTCAGCGTCGGGGGAACGCTGACGATCGATTACGATACCAACGGCGACAGCTCCGTCAACATAACTAGCGGCGGAATGCTGGCCCTTTTCGGCGATGCGGATGACTCGTTGGCCCAGTTCCTCGGCCTGATTGGCGGAACCGACGCCATCAACTACTGGGACGACTCGATCAGCGACTGGGCTGACATCACCGGCGCAACGCCCGGGGTGGATTACACGCTCGCCTATATTGGCGACGCG
>DOEZ01000136.1 GCA_003532715.1 Planctomycetaceae bacterium | reverse complement strand
ATTAAATCCGGCCCGCCTGAATGTTGGGTTGCAGGACGATCTCGTCCTTGTCCTGCAGGACGTCGCCGACAAGCTCCGAGGCATGAAGGTGGCGGCCTTCCCGTTCGAGTCGCGCATGGTAGTTCAGGGGACGACCTTCGGCGTCTCGTCGCGGGAGGTTCATCTCCTTGCTGGTCAAGAGTCCCTCGACCAACTCGCCCACCGTCGCTCCCGTGGGGACGTCGTCGGCGAACACAAGCTTCTGGCGAGACACGTCTCGCGCTTGAAGAGAAACCCCTTTTCTCTCCATCGTGGCAACCATCATTTCCTCCTCCTTTGCTTATTTCACGAACAAACAACACGGTCAGGCAACAACGAGGACCATCCTCGGGTAGCCAGGTACTTCTTCGCGACCGACTCCTCCTCAAGAACTCGTAATTCACGCGCCGTGAGGCGACAGGCAATCGAAAGGGCCACGAGCGCACAATTCATCTCTTCCGCCGCGGGCTCGTCGCCGAGCATCACTTCCCAGCCGTAGGTCGTTCCATCCTCCGCCGGCACGATCGTGGCTCGCGCAAGCCGGACGACACGACAGCCCGAAAGCAGCAGCAGGGCGCTCGCAAGCCGGCTAGCTTCGGACAACGAGCGGACAACCCCCAGGACCACCCGCACTCGCGTGCCTGTTTGGTCCGAGGATTCGAGGAGAGCCCGGCAGTAGGCACCGCCAGACTCCAACCGGACGGCCACCCTGCCGCCGACGTGCTCGGCGCACGGCCATCCCGCCTCGGTGCAGAGGTCGATCAGACTGCGCCACGTCGCCGCGGATGTCGGTTCCTGCAAACGGTCCTTGGGAGTGGCATTTGGCGCCGTCGCTTGGCTTTCCAGATATTCCGTCCTCTTGCAGGCGAGCTGGATCATCCCCTGCCGCAAACCCGCACACACCTCGCGCACCCGCGAAACCAAATCCACGTCTTCGTGTAGGGGGATTTCCGCTGTCAGAAGCAAGTCACACGAATCACCGTCCAGGCCGAACTTCGCGCCGCCTCGAAGGCCCGCGTTATCCAGAAGCAGCCGGTCGAAGTGCTCAAGATTGAGCGGCGTTTGTACGTCTTTGCCGCCGGGAGCAGTCTCGAAACGCAACCAGTTCTTGTCCCAGATCACCGTAACGAGCGGCGAACGCTCGCCGCCCGCCAACTTCACGGTCCAGCGGTCGAGGCCGACTCGCTCCACGGTATCCGCGGTGCGTCGCAGGCTTTCGGTCGCAGCCGTCGTGATTGCTTCGCGGGGGCTCATCATGACTCGCTCATTTCTCTCACGTCGAGGGTCAATGCACGGCGTTTCAACGGCCGCGAATCCGTCGGAAAACGTTTCTGGTTGTTTCGCGCCCACTGGCACGCGGACGGATTCAGTCCGTCGTGCGGCGCCCAATTGCGGTAGGTGATGATCTCGAAGAGGTCGTACAGCAAATCGATGAGTTCCGTGCCCGGGACAATTCGGCCGGCACAGATCGCCGGCGGCGTGCCGCTCGAACACAGGCCAACACCGATGTTCGGATGCCAGACATTCGAGGGATGAAGCCATGTGAGCACCTGAAACGGATCGACACGCCGAAGATAGTCCGAAGGAAACCAAATTCCGACGTGGAACTCCGACGCCTCGCTCACGTTGCCCTTTTGATCGCTCACAAGTCCCGTGCAGAAAAACTTGGCAAGATAGCGGCGTGGCGGACGATCGCCGATCTCCAACGGCGTTAGATCGAGAAGATCGCTTTGCGAGGTCAGGGCCACGCCGTCGTGGAGTTGCTGCCGCAGGAATCCTTCGAACACGGGATCGCTCATGACAGGTTACCTTTGATCCACTTGCTTGGGATGGCGAGCACGTCGGTCGTGCGCCGCACGGGCCTATGGCCGACTAGCTCCCACCACACTCATAATGTCGCACCACGTCCGGCCCTCGTACCGCAAAAATGTCGCCCGGCCGAAAACCAAGACTCGAAAGCATCCGCCGACCATCACTCGCATCGAGCGCGCGAGCGTCAAGCCACTCGATCCGATCAAACCCGCGAACGACCATGGCTCCTCCACATTCGGGACATCGGCGGTCCTTGGTCGGGATTCGGTCGGCCAGCGAAGGCGCGTGACCATGATGATGATTGCAGCGAGGACAGTACTGCATCCGTGCAAAGTGGTGGCCTTCCAACCGCAAGGCGCGGCTGGAAACGCTCGTGTAATCTTCCCGGTCCAGTTGAAGGGCCCGGTCAAGCGTGAGTCGGGAAGGAGATTGCGAAAGCCTCTCGATGTTCCACGTCTCGTGGTCGAATCGGCAGTCGGGATTATGCCTGAACGACGTCACGAAGTGCGTGTGATCGCGAAGGTTGACCAGCACCTGGCGACCGACCAGCCCATGGCTCCGATCACCCGAAAGCAGTTTTTGGAGTTCCACCGCCACGATTCCGGCGGTCACGGCTCCGAGGCTCGCCGGCGCGTTGGTTGCCGTCGAGGCATGGTCGGTCGCGTCGCACGGATATCGCTGTTCGAGAGCCGACGCCGCATAGTCGTTGCCATCCCAGGCGCATTCGAGACACGGGTTGCCCGGCCCCGGCGCATACACATTGACGCGGGCGAGCATTCCCGACGCGTCGACGCCGGCGTCAATCCAAGGCACGCCGAGCCGCCATGCGGCCTGATTCACGTATTGGCGAGCCAGACGGGAGTCCAGGCCCGTCAGAATAACATCGGCGCGCAACGCACCTAGCGGAACGTCCTCCACCCGCGAGCGGATCGTTCGCACGGTCAGCGTCGCGTTGATCTTTCGAAGACGCCGCGACTGAACCTCCACCTTCGGTTTGCCGAGACTCGAAAGACTAATGTCTTGCGCATGGATGTTCTTCGATTCATAGTCGTCGCAATCGATGAGCGTGATTCGGCCGATGCCGTTGGTTCTGGCCACGAGCGGCCCCGCGTGCGAACCGATGTTGCCCAACCCAATCAGGACCACGTCCTTGGCCGCGTCCTGGCGCCGCGGCGACGGCCGGTCTCCACGTCTCCCATTCCTGTTCACCATCAGAGATCCTCCGGAGTCCAGTGATGATCGCGCAACTCCGTCGACTGAATACAAGCCGGCGAGGCGCAGGTTGCGTCGTAGGTCCAGCACGGCAGATCGGCCGTCTCATGATGCCACAGGCCGCACGCGGGGTTCGGACACCGCACCGCGAGGTCATTTTCTCCGATCAACTGCTTGCAGCGGGGACAGCGGACGGGCTGTCCGCCGGCTCGAAACGGCTTGACCTCCGCTCGTCGTTCGGCGGAGAAGAAGAATCGAGTCGCGACACCGGCCCGGGTCCGTTGACGCAGGATTTCGTCGCGATCGTCGAGCACCCGAATCCCCAGAAGCAGACGCGATCCATTGACCGATACCTTGGCGGGCGGCGACGCCATCAGAATCCACGCCTCCTCGGGGGCATCCAAACGAACGAGTGAAACCGACTGATCCGCCGACGCCGGCGACTGGGCCGCGGCGGAAGGCGAAATCCCGGTTTCCGACAAGCGGCATCCGTTTTCGGTCAGATCGGTCATGATCCACTGGCCTTGCTCAGCTTGATAGCAGATATACGCCATGGGTGTTATCCATGATTCGGACTCGTTTGGTGGTGATCATGCCCGACTCGACCCGCGCTGTCGCGGTGTTTCGTCGATTTCCTTGAAAACTGATCTCGCCGGTTGCATGAAGCGGTGGAATTTGTTTGCAAAACGAGAGGCCATCGATTATGCTCAAGCCGGTTTACCGATCAAACGCTGTTGGATCGGTGGTTGCCGGAACGGTTTTGTCCGCATTTGCTCCTTGGATCGTTCACCCCGTTCGAGCGTCAAGGGAGTCGCGATCAGCATGTTTTGTCATCTTCCGTCGTAGCCCGCCTCCCGAAGTAGATTCGCCGCGTTCCGACCCGCCGCCGTGATTTCGCTTTAGTCTAACGGCCTTGCCGCGATCACTCGCGGAACACTTCGGAACACTCTTTCGCGATTTCGCCCAACAAGCGGATCGCCGGGCGCGAATGCCGCCGTTACAGGCACGAGAAACGGGATGGAAGCATGCCAGAAAACGAAACTGCACGGGTCAAAGCACAAGAACGCTTCGAGGAGGACATTCGGAGCACACTGACAATCATGCAATTCGGACCCCGCGAATCGCGTATGGGGGCATGGGAGAATTTGAAGGCCGGCCTCGACAGTTTCAGGGGAAAAATCTCCAAAGAACTGGCCCGGGAACTAGGCAAAATCTATATGGTGGAAAAGGACGAAGGCGTGGCGGTTTTCGCATCGCGGATCGTGCCTTTAGTCGTTTTGTGGAGTGAATTGGGCACTCCGGTTCGCTTGGCAAACAACCCGCCCAAGGTCTTGAGCGACTGGCTCTGGCACGATTTTCGCCACCCCTCCCATGTTCTCCGCGTCGCGGACCCCGGTCGCCTCCGGCGAGATGAAGACGCCGTAATCGAAATCGCGCGATCACTCTCGCGCGCCGAGTTTCCTCACACGGAGTTCCTTTGCGTCGACTCGCGGGGATTCGCCCCTGAGATGGCGCAGTTGGAGAGGGTTGTGGCCCTCTGCTTTGTGGGGCGACTATCCCTGTTCGGAAGGGATGCCGTCCATTCGTGGAGCGGCGCGCGTCCCTGGCACTATCGGTTTGCGATGGAATCACGTCCGAAAGACCTGAAGAGGGGGGAACTCCATCCCCAGTATCACTCCCTGGTTCGAGACGGGGCCAAGAACGACGGCGAGGCTGTTTATCGCACGGAGGAAACGAATTCCAGGCGGATTGACTATGGGCTGATCAGGCGGCACGTGGTCTCCTCGTCCGGCCGCTCGGTCGTCGTCGTTCAGATCGCCGGATGCAGTTCGCTGGCGACACGGGCGGTCGCCCATTTCGCGGCTTATACCCTGTTCTTCCCGGGACTAAACAGGAAACTCATTCCGACTCCCCCTGGAATTCACGCCGAGAGTCATCTCGAAGCGCTGATTCAGGTCGAGGCGAAGACCGAGGGCTCCGAATTCGGGTGGTCCATGCAAGAACTCCGACTGCTTGACCTTCGCGTCGACAACTTCCGGTGGAACGAAGATGAATTCCGCTGGGTTCCCGCCTCCCGCGCCACCATCAACGTGACGTTTCCGAATGTCGCCGCCCGGCGGAGTCCTTTTGGGCGGATGTCCGAGATCAAGATCCGCATCGACGACGCACCAGCCGGTTTTCGCGCTGACTCCGAGAACCACCGACTCTTCTTGGCCCTCTGCATGGCGGCCGCGGAGCAAGAGGACGGCGTCACGCTCGACGACCTCGGCAACAACCGGCAAATCTGGGACGACAACAGCGCCAAGGACGCCGCGTACGTTACCCGGCGGCTGCGCAGCATCAAACGGCTCAGGGACCTATACGCAATCGACGGCTGCGTCTGCCGCATGCTGTCAGACATCCGCCTGCAGATCGACAAACCAACCCAACCGCGATAATATCCGGGCCGGGTTAGGGATTGAGCGAGGCGAAATCAAGCTTCTCGCCGCCGTCGATTGTCGACAGGGCGGCGAAGATGTGCAAAGCCACCGCGTCGCTGACGAAATGGACCGAACCATCGGCCAACGCCACGTGAACTCCACCCACGTGGAAGCTGTTCGCTCGCCAAGGCGAGGTCGGGTCGCTGTTGGGCGTGTGCTCGAAGTACACGTAAGCGTGTAGGTTCATGGCGCGCGAATTGCCCACTATGTCCCAGCCCCCCTCGTCGCCGACCGGGTACTTCACGGTCCGCGCCCACGTCTCCGACAGCAAGGCTGTGTTGGCCAGGCCGTCGAGGATGTCGGCGACGCGCGTGGTCGAATCGTTGTAGAACACGCCGTTGTTGGCGTTCGGGTGATACGACGCCAGGCTGGAACCCGAGTAAACGGTTCCATCACGGTGCGCCACCTCGCTCCGCTCGATGTCGCCCGCACAGGCGCTGTAATGAACGATGCGCACTCGGGCATTCACCCACTCCCAGTCGCACGTCAAGCCTTGATACGGATCGCTCGGACAGAGCAGAAAATGGTACTTCTTCTGGGCGATTTCGAGATTAGGATCGACGGTCGGATTGGCGGGATTCTTGAATTGCGGGCGCGCCTCGAAGTTGAGGCGGTCGTAATCGGCCTGCTGATCCATCTGGGGAAAAACCGCGTTCATCCAAATGCCGATTTGCCCGTGCCACATGCAGTGGTTGTTTCCGATGAACGGTGGATTACCCGTGCAGTACCCGTGGGCGCCATAACCAGGGTTCTTGATGGTGCCGTGGATTTCGCCAGGCGGAAACTGGCCGTTGGCGCTTTCGTAGTTGTTGCACGCAACGGCCAACTGTTTGAGGTTGTTGGTGCATTGCGCCCGGCGGGCCGCCTCGCGCGCCGCTTGCACGGCCGGCAAGAGCAACGCAATGAGAATTCCGATAATCGCGATAACAACCAGAAGCTCCACCAGCGTGAAACCTCGCCAACGCCGACAGCATCCTTTGTCTTTCATTTTCAGTCCTCGCCGGTCATGAACGGGGCTTCCGCCGGACGCCCTCCGTTCGTTCACAAATACACCAGAACACAAGGGTTGGGTAAAAAAGCCCACCGCCCGGCCGTTCGGGATCGGCCGGGCGGTCTTGGGCCCGTATCGCTACGTCAGGTCGCCGTTAGCGGCGAACACGCCGCGCGAGTCCGGCCAAGGCCAGACCCAGCAGCAAGGCAAAC
>DOEZ01000237.1 GCA_003532715.1 Planctomycetaceae bacterium | reverse complement strand
GGCCGGTCATGCCGACGTCGCATTGGAACGCCGTTCCGCCGGGCAGAATCTGCTCGTCGGCCGTGGGCACGTGCGTGTGCGTGCCCAGCACGGCCGTCACGCGGCCGTCGAGATAGCGTCCCATCACCTGCATGTCGCTGGTCGCCTCGGCATGGAAGTCAATAAGAATGATCTTCACGTCCGGGCCAATCGCGTCGAGCACGCGGTCGATGGCATGGAACGGACAATCGACCGGCGTCATGAAGACGCGTCCCACAAGGCTGATGACGGCTACGCGGTTCTTGCCGCGGGTGGTCAACACGGTGAACGGGCGGCCCGGCGCCTCCTGGGGATAATTCGCCGGGCGGACGATGCGCGCCTCGCCGGTCAAAATCGGAAAGATCTCGCGCCGGCGATAGACATGGTCGCCCATCGTGAGGCAATCGACGCCGGCGGCGATCAGTTCACGGTAGATGGCCGGCGTCAGGCCCGAGCCTCCCGCAGCGTTTTCCGCGTTGACGGCGATCAGGTCGAGCGATTCCTCGAGGCGCAGCCCGGGCATCGCGCGCGTCACCAGGTGTCGCCCGGGTTTGCCCACCACGTCTCCGGCAAGGAATAATCGCACGCAAAGGCTCTTTCTGCTAACAGGGTTGGACTCTCGCGGTCAGCGAGCCATTTCGGTGTGGCGAGTCTCGCGCAGGACGGTCACCTTGATCTCGCCCGGATACGTCAGTCGCTCCTCGAACGCCTTGGCGATGTCGCGGCAGATCTTCGCGGCCGATTCGTCGCTGGTTTCCTTCGAGCTGACCATGACTCGCAATTCGCGCCCGGCTTGAATCGCGTAGGCTTGCTCGACGCCGGGGAAACTGGCGGCAATGGTTTCGAGCTCCTCCATGCGTTTGACGTAGCGTTCGAGCGTTTCGCGCCGCGCGCCGGGGCGCGAGGCGCTGCACGCGTCGGCCGCCGCCACGATGACGGTGTACGGGTTTTCGACGTGGGGATCGTCGTGATGGCCCACGGCGGCCTGAATCACCTCGTTCGGCTCACCGTAGCGTTTGAGCAGGTCGGCGCCGATCTTGGGGTGGCCGCCCTCGATGTCATGGTCGGCCGCCTTGCCGATGTCGTGCAACAAACCACAGCGCCGCGCGAGCCTCCCGTCGAGCCCCATCTCGTCGGCGAGCATTCCGGCGACGAACGCCACCTCGATCGAATGGCGCAACACGTTTTGGCTGTAGCTGGTGCGGAACTTGAGCCGTCCGAGCAGGTTGACGATCCGCTCGTGCAGCCCGTGAACCTCGGCCTCTTGCACGGCCTCTTGGCCGACTTTCTGAACGTGTCGTTCCATTTCCTTGGCCGTTTCGGCGACGATTTCCTCGATGCGCGAGGGGTGAATCCGGCCGTCGGCGATGAGTTTGTTCAGTGCGAGCCGGGCGACTTCGCGGCGGATCATGTCGAAGCCGCTGACGATGACCACACCCGGTGTGTCGTCGATGATGACGTCGACGCCGGTGGCCTTTTCGAAGGCGCGGATGTTTCGGCCCTCGCGTCCGATGATCCGGCCCTTCATCTCGTCGCTGGGAATATCGACGGTGCTGGTCGTCGTTTCGGCCGTGTGCGCGGCGGCGAACCGTTGCAGCGAGGTCAAGAGCAGCTCGCGCGACTTCACTTCGCACGTTTCGGCCCATTGCCGCTCGTGTTTCATGATGACCGCGCCCGATTCGCGGATCAACTCGCCGTCGAGGGCGCTGAGCAACCGCGACGTGGCCTCGTCGCGGCTCAAGCCGCTGAGTTCGTGAAGGGTCTGGCGTTGTAGGTCGAGCAGTTTCGCGAGTTCGGCCTGGCGGCGATTCGTGTCCTGAATCCGCTCGGTCAACTTGCGCTGGGTCCCCTCGACGATCTTCTCCTGTTTCTGAAGCTGCTCGGCCTGTTTCTCGAGCATGTCCTGGCGTTTGTCGAGTATCCGTTCGCGTTCGTGCAGCTCCTCGCGGAGTTTGCGAAGCTCCCGCTCGCCCTCGGCCTTCTGTTGGATGGCCTTTTCCTTCAGCTCCAACTCGGTTTCGCGGCGCAACGTGCGTGCTTCCTGCTCGGCCGTCCCGACGATCTGGCGTGCTTCGCTCTCGGCGTCGCGCCGACGCAGCCGATCGAGGCCCTTGATCAGTATGAACGTCCCGCCGCAAGCCAGCGCGGACGTAATCAGAATAATGATGGTTTCACGGGGTATGGAGGAGAAAAAAGCTAGTAGCACGGAAGCGGCCCTCGCTTGTGTGGTTCCGAGCGAGCGTCGACGAGAACCGGAACCCTCGGACGACCTCTGCCCCACCTGCAATCGGGCCGTCCACGAGGATATCGGTGAAACGATCGAAGACCGGATGGGCCGGCGAGAACCGACCGCTAGACAGAATCGAAACCGAAGCGAGGTGCGTGCGGTGGCGAGAACCACGCGGCCGGAAGCGCCGTCATGGCCAGTCGACGGCCGCGAGACCGCCCCCACGCGTCTCGCGCGAAGATGCCGGACGTTGCCGCCGACGATGCTTCAAGCGGGACAACACACACATTCAAAACAGGGCCCACACGCATCCCGCCGTCGTTCGGGTCTCGTCCCACGCCGGATAGCGACCGGCGCGGCGCGACGAACAAATCGCGCCACGTTCCAAGACCTGCCCGATCGTTCGCGGTTCGCACCAGAGCGTCGGTACGGCCGTCCAAACCACCGAGAAGGAATCGAATTATCGCCAACAGCCAAAACATGGGTCGATCAGATTCCGAACGAGGAAAGGTTGTTGTTGCCAAGTCTTTCGCTAACGACTAAAAATCCTGTCGCGGCCGGCGTTTTCGGCCCCGCGCGGGCGCGTCGGCATCGATCCCCACCGACGTGGGAATGCCGTCGCGGCGCGACCGAAATCCGCCAAACACACATCCGAGTCTCGACGCTCCACCGAACCGGTGTCGCCGAAGACACTCACGGTTTCCTTGTTGTACAATAGTCCTCACGGTCTTCTACGATAGAAGAACGCTTTCGGTTCCACCCGGCAACGCCGGGAAGAAACGTTCAGACACTAACACAATCGTACCAGAGTTTTGACGAACTGCAACCGCAAATCGCCCCTTCCGAGCGAGATAACCTTGCGTATAGGTACAAGTTAGGGCGATTAGTCGAGCGAGGGGGGTTCGCTTAACCTTCGCGATTCCGAAGACAAGAAGGCCCCAAAGCACGGGGTATACCCAAGGAACGACCCGACATGACGCACGTTCCGGATCATTGGCTCCCCAGTCAACTCGCCAGCGCGTGGCCGTCCGAACAGTGGCAAGATGTCACCGTCCTGGTCGCTATTTCGGGCGGTGCCGACAGCGTCGCCCTCCTTCGCGCCCTGGTTTCCCTGAAACACATCGGTCCGGGCCAACTGCAAGCCGCCCACTTCAACCATGAGCTGCGCGGTCGTGAATCAGACGCCGACGAGGCGTTCGTCGTCGATCTGTGCGCGCGGTGGGGAGTGCCCTGCCGGACCGGCCGCCCGGCCGGGACCCTGAAAGACCACTCGGCCGGTGAAGGTCTCGAATCGGCTGCCCGGCACGCCCGATACGAATTCCTTCGTCAGGCCGCGGCCGACGCCGG
>DOEZ01000661.1 GCA_003532715.1 Planctomycetaceae bacterium | reverse complement strand
CTCGTCGCGCATCCGCCCGACGAGAGCCGCCGGCCGCAGTTCGGGCTGCTTGGCCTTCGGCTCGAAATGCCATTGCTCGTCGAGCCAGTCGGTTCCGGCCAAAACCTCGTGCAAGTGGGGCCGCATGATGCCCACGATCCGCGCGTCGTCGCCGAAATGCCGCCGCAAGGCGCGAACGGCGGGTGTCGCCATGACCACGTCGCCGACTCGGTTGGGCAGAAACAGGGCGATTTTCATGATGGCCGGCGCTTTCGTTCGAGGTCGATCGTTACCAGACGGCTTCTCGCGGCATGGAAGGAGACGTGGTGAGTTCGGGAACGGCCGTTGCCTTGCCGGAAGTCGCGCCGGCACGGGCCGGCGCATTCAACTTGGCCTGCTTCGCTTCCTCGGCGTCCCAGTCGGCTTGATCGCGCCGGCGGCATTCGTCGAGGGCCTGTTCGTAGGTCAGGTTGTTGGCCTCGGCGTATTGCCGAACCTTGTCGGCCGAAGAGCTCTTGCCCGACTGAAGCTCGATCAGCCGATCGTTCGCGCAGCCGGGCAGGACGACAACAATGAAGGAGATCGAAAGAGCCAGAACCAGCGAACCCGACAAGAGGGAAAGCATTCCCCCCAACCCACTCGTCGGCCGCCGATCGACGCCGAGCCGTTGCTTCTTCTTCACGAGCTTGCCCTCCATGGCACGCGGGGTAGTGGAACGAGAAAGACCAACTCCGCCGGGAGGTTTTCAGCGACCGTTGGGCCCCTCTACACGAGGGTGCCGTGCCGCCGGAAACCTAGTCGCAACCATAAGATAACGTCGGACTCAGGTTTCGACCAAGAGCAGTTTCGGCGGCGCGCGTCCGAAAGCGGGAGCCTGGGAGGCGGGGGCAGAATGCGCAGGTTTTCAAATACGGCCCGAAGCGCGAGCGAGGGTTTTGGGGCGACGCGTGGGCGCGAGTTCCCTCGATTGCGCTTCGGGCTAGTGTGGGGTGGGCGAGCCGCCCGGGCGCGGTTGTGGGACGCGTTACATCTTCGCGCAGATTGCGTCGGCCATTTCCTGGGTGCCGACGGCGGTGGGGTCGTCGCGGTCGGGCTTCATGTCGTAGGTGACGTCCTTGCCTTCGGCGATGACGGCGGCGACGGCCCGTTCGAGCCGGTTGGCCGCGTCGGTCTCTTTGAGATGCCGCAGCATGAGCATGCCCGAGAGGATCAAGGCGGTCGGGTTGACCTTGTTGAGTCCCTTGTATTTCGGGGCGCTGCCGTGGGTGGCCTCGAACACGGCGCCGTTGGGGCCGAGGTTCATGCCCGGCGCCATGCCCAGCCCACCGACCAGTCCGGCGGCCAGATCGCTCAGAATGTCGCCGTAGAGGTTCGGCAGCACGATGACATCGTACAACTCGGGCTTTTGTGCCAACTGCATGCACATGTTGTCGACGATCCGATCCTCGAACTCGATGTCGGGATATTCCTTGGCCACCTTTTGGGCCGTGGCCAGGTACAGCCCGTCGGTGTATTTCATGATGTTCGCCTTATGGACGGCCGAAACCTTCTTGCGGCCGTTTTCGCGAGCGTACTCGAACGCGCATCGGACGATCCGCTCGGTGCCCGAGACGCTGATCGGCTTGATCGACACGCCCGTCTCGTCCAGCCCGGTGCGGATTTTCTTGTCGGTCGAGGCCTTGTTGATGTACTCGATCAACTCGGCCGTTGCGGGTTTCCCCTTTTCGAACTCGATGCCCGCGTACAGGTCTTCGGTGTTTTCGCGGACAATGACCAGATCGACCGGCACGCTGCTGAAGAAGGTACGAACGCCGGCGTAATACTTGCAGGGTCGAATGCAGGCAAACAGGCCCAGTTCCTGGCGAAGATGGACGTTGATGCTGCGAAAACCGGTTCCGACCGGCGTGGTGATGGGCGCCTTCAGGGCGCAGCGGGTCCGGCGGATGCTTTCCATCACGCCCTCGGGCAAGGGGGTGCCGGTTCGCTCCATTACGTCGATGCCCGCTTCCTGCACGTCCCAGTCGATTTTGACGCCGGTTGCATCGACGCATTTTCGCGCGGCTTCGGCCAGTTCGGGTCCTACTCCATCACCAGTGACGAGCGTTACGTCGTGTGCCATGTCTGTTCGATCCTGCATAAAAAGGGAGTGGCGGGGGGGAGATGAAGCGCGTGGCAGGAGACTGCCCTAAGGCCGTGTCCTGAAAGCACATTAGAGAATAGCCCCAAGTGGACAGGGCCGGGGTTGAACCGGCGACACCGGGATTTTCAGTCCCGTGNNCGTGCTCTACCAACTGAGCTACCTGTCCGGCTCGCTCAAACGCGAGTGCAAGCACGTAATATAGTACACCGCCGGGAGAGCGTCAACCGGGCGGAATCAGCCCCGCGAACCAAAGAATTCCCGCCAGCAGCAGCACAATTCCCAGCGGCAGCCCGATTAGCACCAGCAACGGGGCCAGCGGGGCGCCGGCGTCGCCCCGATCGACGGTCGGACGGTGGTCGATTGGAAGGGACACGCGAGTATCCTGGTCGGCCGAGGCGATCGGCCGCGTGATCTGGCTCTGCTGCGAGGTTTCGTCACGCGAATCGGCCGAGGAGATGTCGATGTCCGGAAAGACGTCCTGGGTGTCGCCCGGATCGCGAAGGTCGTCGGGCTCGGCTTGGCACCCGGGTTCATGCATGAAGATTTTGGCCTGGGCGGGCCCGTGACCGTTTCGGGCCTGCGGAATGGGGCGAGGTTCGCCCACCCACGGAGCCAGGCGAGTGACCACCTCGGCGGCCGTGTCGATGCGATCGCCCGGATCCTTGGCCATCATGTCGGCGATGACGTCGACGAACTCGGCGCTAAGCGTGGGGTTCAGGCGTCGAGGATCGAGCGGCCGCACCTGACAATGGGCTCGCACCTTGTCGGCCGTGGTGCCGCCCGGAAATGGCACCTTGCTCGTCACCGCGAAATAGAGCGTGCAGCCGAGCGAATAGACGTCCCACGCCGGCGTGGGGGCCCAAGGCGTCCGAACCTGATCGGGCGAGAGGTAGTCGGCCGTGCCCACGATCTTTCCGTAATGCGGATCGGTTCGCGGGTCAGCGATCATGGAGCCCGCCAGCCCGAGATCGGAGAGCTTGGCGTGTCCGTCGGGCGTTACCAGCACGTTGCCCGGCTTCACGTCGCGGTGGATCAGTCCTTGCTGGTGGGCGTATTCCAGGCCCTTGGCCACTTGCGAGATGATGCTCGCGGCGGTCTGCATGTCCATTGGGCCGGTTCTTCGCGCCAATTTGCGAAGGTCGCTGCCGGGCACGTATTCGGCCACGAGGTAATAGACGTTGCGATCATGTCCCGCATGATACGCCTGGACCAGATTCTCGTGGTTGAGGCTGGCCTGGGCGCGAATCTCGCGGATGAAGTTCTCGATGGTCTCGGGGGTGGATCGCTCGGGAGGCAGAACCTTCAGGGCGGCTTTGCGTCCCAGAACCGCGTGTTCGGCGAGGTAGACGTGTCCCATGCCGCCTCGGCCGAGCGAATCGACGATCTTGTAGGGGCCAAGGACGAAATTGAACTGGCCCTGGAGCAACTGCTTGGCTTGCCACGGATTGAGCGATCCCAGTTCGACCAGTTTGTCGGCGAGTTGCCGCTCGGCGCGAACCCGCTCCGTCGGCGAATCCTCGGTCCACGACCAGGAGAGCTTAGCTCGGGCCTCGTCGAGCTGGTCCTTGGTCAACAGCCCGCTGGCCAAGGCACAGGTCTGAAAATCGGTTCTTTCGGATTCTTTCACGGGGACATGCTCCCACCCTGGGTGGGCGTTTCGCCGCAGCGAAATCGTATCGGTTTGCACCCAACTAACAGTATACATCGCATCGCTTGTACTGCCGCCGGGAGTTTTCGAGGTTACGAGTCGCGAACGCCGAAAGCACGCCATGGGGCCGGCAGTGTGGCCTCAAATGTGACGCAATTCCCCCCGGTTGGGTGCGAGATCGTTAGTCTTCGCGCGTGCAGAGCGATGCCGACGGGCCAGGGTTGCCGCGAGCCGTATTTCCGATCACCCAGGATTGGATGTCCCCGCTCGGCCAATTGGATGCGGATTTGGTGTTTCCGGCCCGTTTCGAGCGAGATTTCGACGAGGGAATCGTCTGAAAACAATGCGAGACGTCGATAGGCAAGCCGGGCATGTTGGGCGCCGGGCACGGCGGGGCCCACGATGTGCATTCGCCGGTGCCGCTCGTCGTGGGCGAGCCAGTTTTCGCAGGTTCCCTCGGGCGGCTCCAACGCGCCCGCGACCAGGGCCCAATAGGTCTTTTCGACGCGTCGCTCGCGAAACTGCTCGGTCAGCCGCCGGGCCGCCTTCGAGGTCCGCGCCAGCAAAACGACGCCCGTCACCGGCGCGTCGAGCCGGCTGAGAATGCCGAGATAGACGTTGCCCGGCTTTTGGTAACGCTGCTTCACGTAATCCTTGGCCACGGTCAGAAGCGACGGCTTGTCGGGCGCTACGCCCATGGTCGGTAGGCCGGCCGGCTTATTGACCACCAACAGGTGGTTGTCTTCGTAGAGGATTTCGAGGGGTGGAGGTTTCATGGATGAGGAGCGCGGAACGTGAATGGGGCGATCGAGTGTGAATTATAGCCGAAATCATGTACAATTGGAGCGCCTCGCCGATCGGAAGATTGGCGATTTCGGCCGGCCGCTGGCAGGTTTGCACAGTCTTTGAATGGGAATCCCTGGTGAATCGTCCGTCCTATCATCTGATCCTGGCGAGCAAGAGCCCTCGCCGACGCGAATTGTTGGCCGAGGCGGGCTACGATTTCACCGTGGTTCCGGCCGACGAGGAGGTTGAGTCGGGAGCGGCGTTCAGCCTGGGACCGGTCGAACTGGTTCGCGAGTTGGCCTATCGGAAAGCGGCCGACGTCGTATCGCGCCTCAGGTCGGGTGGCTTGTCGGAGACGCCCGAATTCGCGGCCGGCGGCCGACCGACCGTCGTGCTGGGGTGCGACACGGTCGTCGAATGCGACGGTGCGATCCTCGGCAAACCGACCGATCGGGACGACGCGAGGCGAATGCTTGAAAGACTGCGCGGCCGGACGCACCAGGTTCACAGCGGGCTTTGCCTTTGGCCGCTTTCCGCGGAAAGCCTGACGGTGGACGTGGCGACGACGACGTTGCGCATGGACAGGCTCGACGCGGACCGGATCGACGAGTACCTGGCGGGCGACGGCTGGGAAGGAAAGGCCGGGGCCTTCGGCTACCAGGATCGCACCGGTTGGGTGCATGTCGTCGCGGGGAGCGAGTCGAACGTCGTCGGACTGCCGCTGGAGTTGTTGGCCGACATGCTCGCGAAGCTCGGTTAACCCGGGTCGTTCACAAGCCAGTGATTTCGCCACGGCGTGCGGAATGCTGGGCGACCTTGTGGTTGACGATAACTCGGTACACACCTCTGGCTTGCGCTTCGGGTTGGTGTGCGCATCGTGAATAATCGGGGTTGGCCATGCGAACCCGTTGGTCGCGCGCGGCCTCAAGAAAACGAGCCGCCCGACGGCGACCGCCCAGGTAACCGCTGCCGGTGGGCAGGGTCTTGGGGCCTATCGCGGTCGGGCGACTACACTGGCTCTCTGGGGTCGGCTCGACCTCAGACCATGTCTTTGAGGCTCTTGAGCGGTCGGACTTTGATCTTGTTGTAGGCCGGCCGTGCCTTCACGTCCATCAACTCACCCGGCTTGAAGGGGTTGGGAACTCCCTTCTTGGCGGGCCGAGCGGGGACCTTCTTCTTCTCGATCTTCAGCAAACCGGGCAGCGCGAAGGCACCGGCGCCGCGAGCGCCGAGGCTCTTCTTGATTTCGGCGTTCAATGCGTCGAGAACCGCGGCAACGTCCTTCTTGCTGACTCCCGTCGCGGCGGCAATGCTCGTGAGAATCTCGGTCTTGGTTGGCGGTTTCTTTGCAGCTTTGGCCATGTTTCTACTTTCCTCCGTGTGAGGTAATAAAGGGGGTAATGGTTCAATAGACCAGACTCGATCTGGATCATGCGATGTCCGTCCGACATCGTGAACGCGATGATTTGAGAATGGTTTGCTTAATTATGCAAGCCGAAAAACGCCCAAAACCCTAAAAAATTCGAGAAATGAGACAAATTTCTTGGTTTTTGGCCCTAAATTGCGGCCTTTTTGGCGCTTGGCTTGCCAATCCTGCTGAAAAACGGGGTCAAAACGGCGCGGAGGGTCGTTAGTTTCTTGGCTGCGGCGGCCCGCAGTCTACTTCCAGTGATCGACCGCGACGCCAAGAAACTCGGAACCTCCAAGCACGGCTTCTAGAACCATATGGTTGGTGCCGTGGGCCGGCTCGCAACAGGGCCCCGCGCGATGCGGGCAGACGGTCGGACGGCTCGCCCGGTTTCGGCCGTTTCGGGCGCGGGTTGCATGACCGCATGGGGACCAAATCGGGCGGTTTGCCGGGCGAATTCTTGCCGAAGTCGGGTTCATCCTCTAAGATTAGGTATATCAAGAGCTTAGAGATACTGGCGATAACGAGAAAAACGGGTCCGAAATGCAGAATCCGGTGTAGAATGGATATCTGGAAGGGGCGAGGTTTGTCCACTCTGCCGTGCGTCTCGGGCGGGCCTGGCACGCGGCGCGGACATTGTCGTATGAGACCGGGCGGAACACCGAGACGTGATGATCGACTTGCGCGAGGAGGCGAAATGACTGATGTCGGCCACGACCGCCTGCGGTGCGTCGTCTCTACCCTCGTCTCGACGCTCGCGCTCGGCGGGTTCATCCGACCGGCGGTGGGTCAGCCTCTGTTGCCCGCGATTTCGTGGGGCGTTCTCGCGCCGGCCCAAGTCGAGGGTCAGCCTACGCCAGAGCCTGGCGAGAATTCGGCGCTGCCCGCGGAAAACGTGTTTCCGCATCCGGACCGCGTCCTGCTTCGCCATTTGAACGACGCTCGCGAGTTGGCCGAGCAGTCGCGTTACGGCGAGGCGGTCCGCTGCCTCGACGCGATTCTGAACTCGCCGGAGGACTACCTTTTCCAGCCGGACGAGCGGCGGCCGTCGCACCGAAGCCTCCGTTTGGAGGCGAACCGCATTTTGGGGCGAATGCCTCGTGCGGGGCGCGAGGCCTATGAACTTCAATTTGGTTCGGAGGCACGGCGTCTGCTGGAGCGCGCCGTGGCAAGCCGCGACGTCGATCTGCTGGCCGGGGTTTCTCGGCGTTTTTTCCACACCGCGGCCGGTTATGAAGCCACGTTCTTGCTTGGGTTGCACTACCTCGACGGCCGAGAGCCGTTGACGGCCGCCTTGAAGTTGGAGCAAGTGCGAGACGAGTCGTTATCGGCCGATCGGTTCGAGCCGGCTCTTTCCTTGAGTCTGGCGACGTGCTGGTATCGGGCCGGTTTTCCCGAGCAGGCCGAGGAGGTCTTGCGGCGTTTGGCGGAGCGAGGGTCGGAGGCGACGCTGTCGATTGGGGGCCGCGACAAGCGCTGGCTGGTCGACTTGGAACAGCTACGCGAGGAGCTCTCGGCGGCGGATTCGATCGGCGGGGTCGAACCGGAACGGTCGGAGTGGCTCCAAGCGCGAGGCAATGCGTCACGCAACGCCGTGGTTTCGGGAAGCCGGCCGCTGCTCGATCCGGTATGGGAAGCGTCGCTGAGCGACCACCCGGTGGCTGAGAGCCTGCTGGCGAACCAGTCGGAGTACCAAGCGTTGCGCAATACGCCGATGATCTCGGTGTTGCAGCCCTTGGCGTTGGACGACGTGGTGGTGATGCGGTCGTTGCACACGTTGATGGCAATCGATCCGGCGACGGGCAAGCGACTGTGGGAGGCTCCGGCCGAGGACGTTCTCGAGGAAGCCACGGAGGCGTATCGGGCGATGTTTCAGCAGCCCGGCCATTTCGTCGGCTATGTATGCCAGAGAGCCTGGAAGGACCAGGTGTACGGCTCGCTCAGCAGCGACGGTCGGCGTGTGTTCGCCGTCGAGGATCTGAGCGTCGGCGTCAGCGGATACGGCCGGCGGTCGGTGGTTCGCGGCGGTCGTCGGATCGTCAATCCGCTTTGGCCCAAGTCGTTCAATCGGCTGGCGGCCTACGACGCGCGCGGCGGCAAGTTGCTTTGGCATTTGGGTGGTTCGAGCGACGAGTTCGATCTGGACTTGACCGGTGCCTTCTTCCTCGGCGCTCCGTTGCCGGTGGGGCGGCAATTGTACCAATTGGCCGACGTTTCGGGCGAGATTCGCCTGTATTGCTTGAATGCGGAGACGGGCAAGGTGAAATGGTCGCAGCGGATTGCGATGACCGATCAGGGTATCGTGCAGAGTCCCACTCGTCGATGGGCTTCGCTGTCTCCGTCGTGCGGCAACGGCATCCTGGTTTGCCCGACGGCGGCCGGCGCGATTGTCGCGGTGGAGCCGGGAACGCCTTCGCTGTTATGGGGCTATCGTTACTCGCGCAGTCCGTCGGCGTCCGATTCGCGCGGGTCGTTCACGCCGTTCCCCAGGAATCAGGAAGGGGTGAACGAGTGGATCGACGGTCATTTGATCGTGTCGAAAGACCGCGCGTTGGCGACGCCGCCCGATTCCGACGAGATTCACTGTCTAAACTTGCTCGACGGAAGCGCGCTCTGGAAGCGTCCGCGCGGCGGCGACATTTACTTGGCGGCCGTTCAGGGCGACAACGTCGTTCTCGTGGGTCCGAAGCAGGTTCGCGCGCTGTCGCTGAAGACCGGCCGGCCAAGTTGGGAGGGACGCACGCTCGCGCTGCCCGAGGGGAGCGTTCCAAGCGGGCAAGGCGCGCATGTCGGGGGGCAGTATTACCTTCCGTTAAGCACGGCCGAGATGCTTGTGTTCGATCTTGAAACCGGCCGCGTCCTACAACGGTCCGCCTCATCGAGCGGGACGGTTCCAGGCAATCTGATTTGTCACGGCGACAAGGTGATCTCGCAGAGCGTTCAGGGCGTGGCCGCGTTCCATCAGATCGAGGCACTCGATCAACAGGTGGAAAAACGCCTTGCCCAAGACGCCGATGACGCCGAGGCCTGGCGGTTGAAGGGACGGATTCTCATCGACGAGGGAAAGCACGACGAGGCGATCGAATGCCTGCGCCGCAGCTACCGGTTGTCGAGGCAATCCCTTTGCCGGATACAGTTACGAGAGGCGTTGCTCGACGGGTTGCGTCGCGATTTCGCCCAATATCGGTCGGCCGTCGACGAGATTCGCGAATTGCTCGACGCGCGACGCGACGAGGTGTCGTTTCTTTGCTTGATGGCGTCGGGGTTGGAATTGGAGTCGGAGTGGGAACCGGCGTTGGAATACTACTTGCGGTTGGCCGACTTGTGCGAGGACGGCCGCGAGATGATCGAGATCGACGCGGCGCATCTGGTGCGGCAGGATCGTTGGGTTCGCGCGAGGTTGGCGGGTCTGCGAGAAATCGCGCCGAGTGCGGTCGTCGCGCGAATGGACGCCGAAGTTCAACGAAGACTCGAGGCCGTTCTGGGCCGCGAGGGGATCGAGCCGCTGGCGCGGTTCGTCGAGTGCTTCGGCGACTTGCCGGTGTCCGAGAGCGCGCGGCGCGAGTTGATCGGCCGTTATTCGGCGTCGAAGGAGTGCCTGGCGGCCGACCTGACGCTTCGCCGAGGCGCGAGGGGGTCGGATCCGGCCGCGGCGGCGGTCCTCGCGCATCGCTTGGCGCGCCTTCTGGAGGACGAGGGACGCGAGGCGGACGCGGCGACGTATTACCGCGAATTGGAGGAACGCTGGGGCGATGTGGCGTGTCACGACGGAAAGACGGGTCAAGAGATCGTCGCGTCGCTTCCGAAGGACTCGGCGGCGTCGGCGTTTCCTCGCCCCGAGCGGGATTGGCCCGTCGGGGCGGTCGAAGTGGCCAACCGCCAGTCCGAGCCGCGACCC
>DOEZ01000332.1 GCA_003532715.1 Planctomycetaceae bacterium | reverse complement strand
TGCCGGTTCAGCTTCACGTCTTTCGTCGATGGTGGCGCGGCGAGGAATCGGAATCGCCCGACGCGGCGGACGTCGAGGGCGCTCGGACCGATGAGGAAGACCCGCGAGAGGAGGCGACGAACGGCCAGAAACGTGGTGTCGTTTGGCGCGGGCTTGAGAAGAGTCGAGTACTCTACGATTCCGACAATCTGGCACCCGGCGACACGGTCGTTCTGCCAATCTCGGCGGGCGGATGGGACGTGCTGGGTTACATTCCCGACGCCAAAAACGGCGATTCCAAAGTAGACATCGCGGAGCTAGTCGAACGGGCGTTTCCCGTCTTGCGAATGCATGACTCTCTGAAATCCCTCTGGTCGCCCGGTTATCAACAATTGCTCGACGTTGTCGAGGATGACGATCCGGACGTGCGTTCAAGGAAGAGCATTCGCGAGACATTGCAGCGGCTGGTGGCTGAAACCGATCTTTCCGACGACTTGAAGACGCTCCTCGGCAAATTGGCGGACGACCGCCGGCTATCGGTCACGGCGTATCCGAAAAGGGAGGATGAGGAGCGATGGAGCGGGATGGTTCTATCCGGATCGAGACGAATGGCGGGGCGAACCGGTTCGTTTACGGACGAAGACAATACTTCGGCGGCGGGTTCGCGGGCCGTGCCGCTTGACGAACACAATCGAGCGGTGGCGACGCTGGCCCGGCATTTCGCCGAACAAAGCGGGCTGCCCGAAGGACTTTGCCGGGCTACCGAACACGCGGGCCTGCTTCACGACCTGGGCAAGGNNGTGTTTGAGACCGGCCAGCACGGCATCCATCCGGAGATCGTCAAGCTGCTGGGCCGCATGCGCTACCGCACCAGCTACGGGCAGAACGTACTGGCCCATTCTCTGGAAGTAGCCCATTTGGCGGGGATGATGGCTCAGGAGTTGGGGGCCAATGCCAAACTGGCCAAGCGGGCAGGCCTGCTTCACGACCTGGGCAAGGCCGATCCACGGTTCCAGGCATGGCTTTTCGGTGGCAATCGCCTCCAAGCGGAAGCCCAACCTTGTGCGTTGGCCAAGTCAGCAAGAATTCCGCGAAGCACGCTCGAGTACGAGACGACGCGCCGCAAAAGTGGCTATCCCAAGGGCGGACGGCACGAGCTGCTTTCGGTTCGTCTGGCCGAAGGCGGTGCTCTGCCGAGCGACGACGCGGTCGTGCATGAATTGATGCTTCATTTGGTTGCATCGCACCACGGCCATTGCCGGCCCTTCGCGCCCGTGATTCCGGATGCGCGACCGGAGGATGTGTCTGTACAACACGACGGAGTTATGCTCACCGCATCGAGCGCGACCGGCATGGAACGCCTGGACAGCGGCGCGGCCGAACGATTCTGGCGGGCGGTGCGGCGGCATGGTTGGTGGGGTGCCGCGTATTTGGAGGCCCTCTTGCGACTAGCCGACTGGCAGGTCAGTGCGGACGAATCGAACGAGGAGAAAACACAATGAACGAATTAGTCTTGACCGGCCTCGATGGCGGCAATCCGCTGGGTTTTCTGGCGGCACTGGGGACATTGCGAATACTGTCGCGGCCCAACTCAGTCTCTGATATCCGCATGTCGTGGCAAGCGATCGGTTCATGGCGACCCGTGTTACACTTCTGCGAGAAAACGCCAACGCCAGACGAACTTGTGAAGAAACTTCAGCAAGCCTTTCCTAACCGCGAGTGCTATGTGTCGGAGAATCTAGCGAGTAATGCTGCGGACACAGAGCGAACATGGCGTGGGAAGCTGAAGTTCTCACGGGAGGCGTATCGGCAATACCTAACATGCTGTGGCCAGACACAGGGCAGAGAATCTGAATACGCGGCAACATGGGGAAGCGACGCGTGGACAGAAGTTGACAAGGGAAAATCCCGAATTCAGAAATCGGTGTTTGATTTCACGTCCGGCCAGCAACAGTTTCTGACGATGATGTTTGAGATTATCGAAAGAAGCACTATTGACGACGTCAAGAATGCGTTGTTTCAGTCATGGGATTACAGTAGTCCTCCACCTTCATTGCGATGGGATCCGCTGGACGAAGGGCGTCGGTATGCGTTGCATGCCTTTGATCCCACGCAAACATCGAAGAATCCTATTCGTTGTGTAAGGGGCGCGAATAGACTAGCAATCGAAGGGCTGCCAATGCTGCCAGCTATTCCCGTGGCCGGAGGAACGGTAACAACCGGCATGATTCACAGCAAGAGAGCAACCTATTGGAGCTGGCCCATTTGGTCCGGTGCAATCGACTACAACGTCATTCGATCGTTGCTTGGGTTGTCACAGATTCACAAGGAAATCTTTGATCGCAGTGAGCTTGCGAAGATGGGAATCTGTGAGGTGTATCGTTCCTCGGTCGTCAAGCCCACCGGTCGTTACCGGAATTTCACTCCTGCCCAACCAGTGTAACATCGTGTTGGGACGGCTCTTCTGTCTTGTTGATCTTTGACAATTCACCCAAAACATCCAAGAACCGACCCTGCCGGGCGACGTCCTCGGCGGTGTCGGTCGCGTTTGTTTTCCGTGTCGACCTGGGGGCGGCCGGGGCTCGCGGCGACCAGTGCGTCGAGTTTTGGGGCGAGCCGCTTGTCGCGTTGCCCGATCGATCGGCCGTTATTGTGTGATTTGGGCTATCGAGAGTTCCGGTGGCGAGAAAACCCCCGCGACCTCTCGCGGCGGGAAGGGGTTGTTGTTTGGTGATTTACGTTTTCGAGGTATTGCGCATGAGTTGGTTGTCCCCCGCTAGACATGGACCGCTCGAAATCTTCATCGTAAGGCCGGATCGAGTCACGGATTGTAACGCGAGCCATTTCCACGGCTGATCAGCCGTGG
>DOEZ01000643.1 GCA_003532715.1 Planctomycetaceae bacterium | reverse complement strand
GCCCCCCGTCGTCCGGCGGAACAACGACTTGGCTGATACTTTCCCGCCGCGCAGCCAGTCCCATGGCCGGCAAGCCCCGCCTGATATTGATGTTTGCGCGCCGGCCCCGCGCAAGTGTTTCCCTCGTGCCGGCGCGTTCGGACATATCGCTTTGGCATTGATACCGCATAAGGAGATGGTCCCCTGAAATACTCCAAGTTCCAGATCAGTCTGTTGGCCGTGGTCGCCCTGGTGGCGCTTCGGATTACGATCGGTTGGCACTTCTTCTACGAAGGCGTCTGGAAGATTGCCAACCCGGATGAGTTCTCGGCTTCGCCGTTTCTGACCACGGCCAAGGGACCGGCCGCCCCGCTGTTCTATGCCATGATCTACGACATCGACGGCCGCCAACGGCTTGCCTCGCGCGAGGCGGTCACCGGCCGGCCGCTGGTCGAAGCGTGGAATAAGATCGCCGACGACACGCGGACTCGATCGGGCCGGACGATCGAAGCCGAGATTCGCAAACGCGACAAGCTCGACGCCAAGAAGCCGCTCGGCCTCGCCCAATCCGACGAACTCCGAAAGAGCCTGAACGACGCCATCCGCCCCATCGAAGCAGCCTTGTGGCGGGCCGAGGAACAATTGGCCGAGTGGCTCGACGCAAACCAAGAGACGATTCAAACGCTGCTTGATCAAAGCGAAGCGAAAGCCGATCAGAAGCTCGAAGGCGACCTACTCGCCCGGCTCGAATCGCTCCAAGAGATCGAGAAGTCCTACCTCGATTCGCTTCAGAAACTGGCCGACGAGGATCCGGCCCAAAAAGCGGCCCTCGGGTCGTTTGCCCCGCGGATCGATCCGTGGACGCCCGAGACGAACGTCGGGCGCGTCGCCAAAGGCATGGCNNATGGAACTGCGGACCCCGAAAGGCAGGCCCGTCTTGACCGTGGACCAGGTCGCCGGCGACATCTATCTTGACGCTTGGAGCGGACAGCGCGACGCGGCCGTCGAGAAGTTCGGCATGAGCGACCAGCAGGCCCACGAAGCGCGCCGTGTCTATCGGCAATATGCCGCGTCGGTCGGGGACTATTTCGCCGAGAACCGCGACGACATCGCCGCCTACTTCGGCAGCCTCGACCGCTTCGAGCAGGCCAAGGCGGCGGGCGGCGACAACGCGGCCTACCGAAAGAAACGCAACTGGGACGATCAGCAACTGTTGCGAGCCGAAGCCAACGCGTGGCTCGGCGAACTCGACGCCATGGGCGAGCAATACCGACTCGCGCTCGGCGACGTGCTGGACGCAGAGCAGAAAGCCAAGGGCGTCGTCCCGACCGGATTGACCCGAAGCGACCTGATGGACTTCGCCGTCACCTGGAGCCTTACGGCGATCGGTTTCTGCATGATCATCGGCCTGTGCAACCGGTTGGCCTGCCTGGGCGGCGCGGGCTTTTTGGTCGCCGTCCTGCTGACCCAGCCGCCGTGGCCGTTGATCTATCCGCCGGCCCCCGACGTGGTCGGCCATGCCCTGATCGTCGACAAGAATTTCGTCGAAATGATGGCCATGTTGGCGCTGGCCTGCCTGCCGGTCGGACGCTGGGGCGGGCTCGACGCCTTCCTCTACCGATGGTTCGGCTGGCCGCTGATGAAACGTTTTGGTTTTTCGTGCGACGAATAGCGAACGGCACAACGCCACTCTGATTTCTCGATCGAGGTACGACCCATGAACTTGACCCCCCAACAGCGCGCGGCCGGCAAGGAGAATTTCTCGGCCGAAGTCTCGCGCCGCGGGTTTCTGAAGACGGGACTGGCCGCCGGAGTCGTTGCCGGCGGCGGCCTGGGCGCTTTCTACTTCGGCTACACGAAGGCCCACGGCGATCCGATTCGCGTCGGCGTCATCGGCACGGGCGACGAAGGTTCCGTGTTGATCGGCGCGATCAACCCCGACTATCTCCAGGTCACCTCGATCGCCGACATTCGTCCCTACAGCATCCACCGCGCGTTTCATGGCGACCATTACAGCGACGCCGCGTTGGCCGCGCGATGCGGACTGATGACCAAGTACGGCTGGAACACCGAGGACGAAGCCCGGCGGCACGTCAAGGTCTACGGCAACTACCGCGAATTGATCGACGCCGAGAAGGGCAATCTCGACGGGGTGATCATCGCCCTGCCCTTGCACCTTCACGCCGCCGCGGCGATCGCCGCGATGAAGGCCGGGCTGCACGTGCTGACCGAAAAGCTGATGGGCCACAGCGTCCACGAGTGCAAAGAGATGGCCCGGGTGGCCAAGCAGACCAAGCGGCACCTGGCCACCGGCCATCAGCGTCACTACAACATTCTTTACCACGAGGCCATGGATACGATTCGCCGGGGGACGCTCGGCGATTTGCACTACATCCGCGCCCAGTGGCATCGCGGCAACCTGCCGGGCGGCGATAGCTGGCGGCAGCCCCTGCCCGAAAGCGTCAAGCCGAAAGACGATCTGGCGAAGAAACTGGCCGGCGAGTTGGCCTCGTGGGAAAGAAAGCTCAACGAAGTCACGGCCAAGAAGAACGCAAAGGAAATCGAACTCTGGTCGAAGCGGGTCGCCCAGAAGAAGAAGCAGATCGAGGACGAACTGATAGCCGAGGCAGTCAAGAGTTATGGGTACGACGACGTCCAGATCAAAGCCGACGGCAAGGTGGTCTACGACGGCCCGCCGATCGAGGAACTGATCCGCTGGCGGCTGTTCGACCGAACGGGCGGCGGGCTGATGGCCGAACTCGGGTCGCACCAACTCGACGCGGCCAGCATCTTCATTTCGGCCATGCACGGAGGCAAGAAGCAGTATCCGCTGAACGTCATGGCGTCGGCCAACCGTCCCCTGTTCCCCCCCGACCGCGACGTGGACGATCACGTCTACTGCCTATTCGAGTTCCCGGCACCGGGCTACAACGAGAACGACCCGCACGCCCGACGGAAGCGCATTTCGGTTTCGTACGCGTCGATCAACGGCAACGGTTTCGGCGGCTACGGCGAGACAGTTTTCGGCACGCAGGGAACGCTGTTGTTGGAGCGGGAGGAAGAGGTTCTCTTGTTCCGCGGCGCGGCGGTTGACGACAAGATTCGCGTGGTGGAGGACAAGAACAAGAAGCCCTCGCTGGTGTCACAGCCCGACGGCGATCCGGGCGCGGCCGCCCTGGGCGCGCATGCCCTGTCGGGTGATCCCGGGCGTGGATACACCGAGCAGATCGAGCATTGGGCCTGGTGCATTCGCAATCCGGCACCGGAGAATCAGCCCCATTGCCACCCCAAAGTGGCCTTGGCCGACGCAGTCATCGCGCTGACCGTGAACCTCGCAGCCCGCGAGGGGCGACGGATCGACTTCGATCCGGAATGGTTCGACCCGGCCAGCGACGAGACCCCCGAGGGAGTTAAGCCCGACGTCGGCCGGTACGCTTGAACCGGGCCGGGTCTTGCGGTATTCTGACCGTGGAAATGATCGCGTCCTCTTGTGCAAGGAAGGAGAATACCGTGGAAAAATGGCCTATCGGCGTGTTTGCCAGCATTGACGCTGGTTTGGGGGTCCATCTGGACGTCGTGAAACAGTTGGGCGTTCCGACAATACAGCTCCATACGCCCTCCAAAGCGTCGCGCACGACGGACAAGGCCGAGGAGTTCCTCGGTAAGCTCCAGGAGATGGGCATTGCGATCAGCGTCGTTTTCGCCGGCTTCGACGGGGAGAGCTACGCCGATATTCCAACCACGGCCAGGACGGTTGGATTGGTTCCGCCCGAAACCCGCGAGGTTCGCACGGCCGAGATGAAGGAAATCGCCACGTTCGCGCGCCTGCTGGGCGTCGATGCGGTGGGGCTTCACGTCGGCTTCGTTCCCCACGACACGAACGACCCTCGCTACTCGGGCGCGGTGGCCGTCACCCGCGAGATATGCGACTACTGCAAGGATCTCGATCAGCGGGTCCATTTGGAGACAGGCCAGGAATCGCCCGAGGGACTGCTCCAATTCCACGGCGACGTCGGACGCGACAACCTGTTTGTCAACTTCGATCCGGCCAACATGATTCTCTACGGGTCGGGCGAGCCGATCGACGCGCTCAGGAAGGTCTGCAAGTACGTCCGCAGCGTCCACTGCAAGGACGCCGTCTGGGCGGCCAGTCCGGGCCAGGAGTGGGGCCGCGAAGTGCCCCTTGGCCAAGGCGACGTCGGCATGGAGACCTTCCTTCGCACGCTCGAGGAAATCGGCTACGAAGGGCCGCTTACGATCGAACGCGAGATTCCCCAGGAGCCCGCCCGCCAGAAGGAAGAAATCGGCGCCGGGGTCCGGCTGTTGAATGAACTGAAGGCGAGAATTCTCTGATCCCCCGACTTCACCGAAAGCCCCCAACCATGCCCACGCTCAGTTTCGCGGTTGACCATACACTGTCTCAAGACGAGGTGATCTCGCGTCTGAAGAACGAATCGGACGTCCTGCGGGGCGCGCTGGACAGTCACGTGCAAGGTGTCGAGGAAGTTTGGCAAGATCACGAACTGCAATTCCGCTTCACCGCGTTCGGCATGGCGGTCAAGGGGGAGCTTCGCGTCGAGCCGACCGAGGTGCGAACGACGGCGGTCGTGCCGCTGGCGGCCATGCTGTTCAAGGGAACGATCGAAGAGAAGGTCCGCTCGCGTCTCGTGGAATTATTGAAGCCCTGACGTTCGCGATGCCACGAGGTGTCGGTCGCGAACGGTCACTGGCATCGTCGGCCGTCACGAGGCGTTTGCCTCGAGTCCCGCCGGAACCGTGGCTTCGAGCGTTTGGATCAGGGCGTCCTTGTCGAACGGCTTGACAAGAAAGTCCGTTGCCCCGATCTTGAATGCCTGCCTGAGGACATTCTTCTGATCGACCGCGCTGACGACGATGATTCGGGCGTCGGGATCGAGTTCGCGGATGCCTCGCAGCGCGTGCAGCCCGTCGTATTCCGGCATGACGAGATCGAGCGTGACCGCGTCGGGACGGAGTTCTTGATACTGCTCGACCGCTTCCTGGCCGTTGGCGGCTTCGCCCGCGATCTCCCAGCCCGCGTCGATGGCCGAGTCCTTGATGATTTCTCGAATAATCAAGGCGTCGTCCACGATCAGTAGTCTTCTTGCCATGTCTTGGTTCCTCGTTTTCCTATTCGCAACGGTTACTGCAGGACGCGAGCGGGGCTTCCCGCCATTTCGATGGTGAGCGTTCCCGTCTGGCAATCGAGCGAGACGCGACGCCCCTTGATGCCGCCCACGTCTTGGGCCTTGATCGGTATCCCCTTCTCGCGGAGAAGCTTGGTGATGGCTTCAATGTTGGCTTCNNCCACCGGCGATCCGGGCAACGATGGCGCCGCGAGGCACGTTCGCGTTTTCCATCATGCGAAGCATCTCTGGAATGGCCGTGTCGGCGTATTTGCCCGGGGGACTGTCGCGCCCGCTCGATCGCGCGAGAATCACGTGGGCTAGGATTCCGATGTCATGCTTGGGGCTATGCATCGTTACCGCGACGCACGAACCAAGGACGGCGGTCAGATGGGTGGGTCCGTATCCCACGGAGATCTGTCCCATTCCGACATGCCTGTCCGCCCTTGTCTTGAGCACGGTTGAGAGCACCATAATTCAGTATCCTTGGCAAATGGAAGCAGCAACAACATGGCTTGGTCGAAGCCGCCCAATTCAATCGTCCTCGCGGCCCGACAGCCCGCATCCGTCCGTCGCCGAGGCCGCCTGTTCTTGACCGCCGTGCCGCCGCTCTTGTTTCAGCTCTCGCAACGACGCGCCGCCGAGCGCTTTTTCCATTGCGATGCGCATCGACATGGTCGGAAGGAAGAGAACCCGCCAGTTCAAATCCTCCCCTTGCCGATGGAAGCCCGTTCGACAAATTAGCGCATGATCCGTCGTCATCGCCTGGGTCATGAGCGCCTGTTGAAGCACGCTGGCGCCGTAATCTTGAAGGAAATACGGCGCCGACGGCATCAACTCGATGTTGATCAATCGCGTCAGGGCGTTCATGTAGGCGCAACCGAGAATGTTCCCGGTCTCGGTCAGGGCCGATTTCTCCAGATCGCTCCATTCCGGCGTTTCTTCCGCCTCGCGTCCCACCAGCGTGGCCGCCAACTGACGGCCGTTGTGGTTGTCGAAGGTAAGGATCATCTCGCCGCCGACGTCTCCCTCGAGTCGGAGCACCACCATGGTCAGAAGCTCGTCGCCGACATCGACCTCGGCGCACACGTCCTCCAGCGGTATCTCGCGCACCTCGTCGAGCGTCAAGGTGATCAGTCCGTTCGTCCAGCGGCACATCACGGCCGATGCATCATGGGTCGCCGACGCGAACAACTGATGTAACAACTCCAGTTGTCTGGAGGAAACAGTTGATTGGTTCGCCATCACACACTCTCCCTTGGAAAAGCCCATTTCACGAAGCCACGACGGCAAGATTCGGTCGCGCCGACATGGCGATCACCGCGGCCGTGTCGAGGATCAGCGAGACGCGGCCGTCTCCCAGTACGCTCGCTCCCGCGATCCCAGGCACATTTCGATAGTTTTCGCTCATGGATTTAATTACGACATCCTCCTCGCCGATCACCCGATCGACGACCAATCCGATCTCCTCGTCTCGCTCGCGGACGATCACGAGCGTGACGTCGCCCGACGAATCGTCGGATCGACCAGCCCAGGTCGAGTTCCACTGAAATACCTCGTCGAGACGGACGATCGACACGACCCGCCCCCGCACCCTCGCTGCCGGCATGCCGTGGACGGTGGCGACTTCACTGCCGCGGGCGCGAACGATCTCGGAGACCGATTCCATGGGAATGGCGAAGACCTCGCGCTGGACGTCGACCATCAGGCTTGGAAGAATCGCCAAGGTAAGCGGCAGCTTGATCGTGACCGTCGTTCCCTCGCCGGGCGAACTCTTCAACTCCGCGGTTCCATTGAGCGACTCGATCCGCGACTTGACGATGTCCATGCCCACTCCGCGCCCCGATGTCTCCGTGACCCGCTCGGCCGTGCTGAAGCCGGGCCGCCAAATCAACTGGTGGATCTGGTGCGTGCTCATTCGCTCGGCTTCGGACGCCTCGACGATTCCCTTTTCGATGGCCTTTCGAAGAATCGCGGTGGTGTTCAACCCCTGTCCGTCGTCGCTGAGTCGAATGAAGACGTTGTTTCCGCGATGGCAGGCGTCGAGCACCAGCGTTCCCTCGGCCGGTTTTCCGGCTCGTTCGCGGGCTTCCGGAGACTCGATCCCATGGTCGGCCGAATTCCTCACCATGTGGATCAGCGGATCGCCTAGTTCGNNGCACGATGCTGTTGCCGCGGTGGAAGGCATCCAGTTTCACCGTGCCGCAACGCGGCTTGCCGGCCGCTTCGCGGACTTCGGGCGACTCGATGCCGTGATCGGCCGAATTGCGGACCATGTGGATCAGGGGATCGCCCAACTCGTCGATCATCCGCTTGTCCAACTCGGTCTTCTCGCCGCGAATCACCAGCCGGATTGACTTGCCGGTGCTCCGAGTGATGTCGCGGACGACCCGGTGGAACCGCATGAACAGGGGGCCGATCGGGACCATCCTGGTCTCCATGATGTTCTTCTGGATCTCGTCGGCGATTCGTCCCAATTGATGCAGGGCTTCCTCGAGTTCGTTGATCGACGCATGCATTCGGCGAAACGACTCCACCTCGTGGCGCACCGGCTCCAACTCGCCTTGAATGTCCTTCGCGGCGGCGCGAAGCGAGCACAACTCCGCTTCGAGCGACCGTGCGCCTCCCACTTCATCAAGGCTCGACACCTTCGCGAGCGAATGAAGCAACCCGCTGAGCGAGATTGCCGACCGCTTTCCGCCAAACACCACGCGCAAATGATCGATGAGCTGCGAGAAGCGAGCCTTGCTGACGACCAACTGTCCGGCCAAATTCATCAATTGGTCGAGCCGCTCGACGTCGACTCGCAGCGTCTCGGCCGGCCGATGTGTCGCCTCCCGGGAACCAACGGCTTGACCGGCCGCCTCGGGCGCGCCCGTCGCCTCGACGCCGGGCGTGGCGATCGACGGCGACGCGGAAGTCGCGGCGATCGTCTCGAACGTTTTCTTCGGCTCCGCCGGCGCCTCGTCCGACGCAGTGTCCCTCGCAACGGCGTGGCAAGAGCGCGGCGCTGCTGCGGCAAACCGGTCGCCTCCCGCACCCGTGAGCGGCTCGACAACCGCGCCCGACACGCCCGAGGTGCGCAGAATCTGATGCACCTCCGTCACGGGACGCTCGGTGGCAAGTCCGAAACGAATGCAATCGAGTCGTTCGGTGGTGTCGAACTGTTCCGGCGCCGGGTCAAAGTAGAACACGTCGCCCATGTTGGCGAGCTTCTCGTAGAGCAACTCGGCCTTCAATCCGGCCAGCGGCAGATCACGCTGAAACGTCGCTACCCCCGCGTAAACTGGAATCCCCATCGGAGCCGCCGTCAGGGCGAGCTCGCGAAGCGATTCCGTGACGGGAAGAAGCGAGTCGCCGGATCCGGCCTCGCCGCTGCCGTGCCTCGGCGCCACACCCGCATCGGCGGACACGGATGCCAGGGTCGATGGCGACGCCGAACGTTCGGACGAACGCTTCTCGGCCGTCACCCCGACGTTTCCTGGTTCGTCCGTCGCTTCCACTTTCCCGGCGTGCTGACTCGGCGCCGCCGATGTCGATCCGTCGGTGTCGCGAGGCTTCGAGGCATTTTGTCGAAGATCGTTCAATTCGCCGGCCAACTCCTCGAAGCGGTCGATCGGAATGGAGCCCTGCTTCAGACCTTCGACGTAGCATCGCAATTCGTCGCCGCATTTCAACAGGACGTCCACCATGTCGGTCGAAAGCGATCCCCCCGTCTCGAGCAACTCCTGCACGAGATCCTCGACGAGGTGCGACAGTTTCGCGGCGCGGTTCAAACCGACGGATGCCGCCGACCCCTTGATTCGGTGAGAGACGACCAGGAGGTGCTTGAGCTTGTCCGGGGTGTGGCCCGCCTCCAATCCAAGAAGCGTCTGGGTTATTTGGTCCAGCGCGAGTTCCGTTTCGTCGATAAAGATGGGCATGAACCTCGAAGAAATATCGGCTTCGTCGACCAGGTCGCGGAACCCCGCGACCGTCGAGCCAACATCGCTTCGCGCAAAGAGGTGTTCTTCTTCCTCGTTTGCCCCTCGGTCGGCGCGAGGAGTTGCCGCCGCGGCGATGTTCGGCACGGAGGCATGCGATCCCACTGGTTGGTCTCGCTTCGTTTCGTGCCTCGGCTCGCCCATGTCGGACAGGACGTCGGCGACGCGGGATTCGATGGTCCCCAGCGTTCGCTCGACACGGCGGATTCCTCTCGAATCCTCGAACGGAGCATTCTTGCCGAGAACCCACAGGACGCGCTGAATGACATGGTCGCAAAGCACGGCCGGGGCATCGGGATCCTTCAGTGAATCGATAAGCGCGGCCAACCGGTCGATCGCCTCGAACATCAGCGCGACCAACTCGTCGTCGACGATCAGCGACGCCTTACGACCGGCGTCGAACAGCCTTTCAATGTGACCGACGAGCTCCTCGATCTCATCGAGCCCCAGCATGTTCGACAAGCCCTTGAGGCTGTGGGAAGAACGAAACATCTCGTTCATGAGGCCCTTGGCTTGCGCGGAGTCGACGGCCTCCCGCTCCGAATGGACCAATGCATCCAGTCGGAGAAGGTTCTCGTTGAGACCGACGAGCATCTGCTCCGACTCGCC
>DOEZ01000456.1:3326-3577 GCA_003532715.1 Planctomycetaceae bacterium | reverse complement strand
CGGCATGACTCTTCATGCGGGCCACGGATTGACCTATCGCAACGTCCGCCCCGTCGCGATGATCGACGGAATGTGCGAACTGAACATCGGACACAGCATCATCGCCCGGGCAATCATGGTGGGTCTGACCGAGGCGGTGCGCGAAATGAAGCGATTGATTTGACGGGGCGACGGCGCGTTTTGAGGTGTTCCCGCCTGTTAGCATGGTGCGGCGCGAAGCACCCTACGTCTACACGTTACCTTGGTGCGTC
>DOEZ01000456.1:0-3293 GCA_003532715.1 Planctomycetaceae bacterium | reverse complement strand
CCAGGTCGCCGCCGGCACGACGTGCCTTTGCCCGGTCGGGACCACCGGCGAATCGCCGACGCTTTCGCCCACCGAACACGAAAAGGTCATCTCGGCCGTGGTCGAGGCGGCCGCCGGACGAATCAAGGTCATGGCCGGGACCGGCTCGAACAGCACCGAGGAAGCCATCCACTTCACCAAGTGGGCCGCCGGCGCTGGGGCCGACGCCGCGTTGGTTGTCGCCCCCTATTACAATAAGCCGACCCAGGAGGGCTTTTTCCAGCACTTCAAGGCACTGGCCCAGGCCGTTGACATCCCGATTTGCGTCTACAACATTCCCGGACGCACCGCGAAGAACATCGAACCGGCCACCATCATTCGCATGGCCGCGATTCCGAACATCACCATGGTCAAGGAAGCGACGGGGTCAATGGACCAAGCCTCGCAGATTCTGGCCGAAACCGACCTGACCGTGTTGAGCGGCGACGATAGTCTGACGCTGCCGCTGCTGGCGATGGGCGCGCGTGGCGTCGTTTCGGTCGTCGGAAACATCATCCCCGCCGACATGATCGCGTTGTGCAAGGCGTTCGACGCGGGCGACAAGAACGAGGCAATGCGGTGGCACCACAAGCTGTTCCCGTTGTGCCGCGACATGCTCGGGCTGTCGACCAACCCGATCCCGATCAAGGCCGCGATGAAGCTCATGGGCCGCGACACGGGCGAGTTGCGCATGCCCCTGATGCCGCTCGGCCCGGACGAAGAAGCCAAGCTCCGCGTCACGCTAACCAAATACGGTTTGCTATAGAGCGACCGTGGAAACCGAACCCCGACCATAAGGGAGCGGGCCTGCCAATGAGGTCGGCCATGCATCACGTCGCACGCACCCGGCAACAACGGAATGCCAAAGTCCTGATCCTCTGCGAGTTTCCGACGCTTTCGGGCGGCGAGCGCTCGATGCTCGGCACGCTCGACACGGTTTGCCGCGCGGGCTTTGACGTCCACTTGGCTGGGCCGCCCGATGGACCGCTCGCCTCGGCAGTCGCGGCGCTGGGCGTTCCGCTCACTGCGTTCGACTTGCGCGATTCGGACGGCCAAAGTGGGTCGTTGCCGCGTCGTCGCGAGGCTCTGGCCGAATGCCTGACGCGATTCCGGCCCGACCTGCTGCACGCGAACAGCCTTGCGATGGGGCGGTTGGCCGGTCCGGTCGCGGCTGCCGTTGGCATTCCGAGCCTGGGCCATTTGCGCGACATCATCCGTCTGAGCCGTCAGGCCATCGCCGATCTGAATCGAAACACGCGGCTACTGGCCGTCTCCGAGGCAACCCGGCGATTCCACGTCGGCGCGGGACTCGCCCCCGAGAAGACGTTTGTCCTCTACAACGGCGTTGATTTGGCGGCTTTTCGACCGAGACAGCCGACCGGCTACCTGCACCGTGAACGGGGCATTCCGTCCGAGACGCCGCTCATTGGCACGATCGGACAGATCTGTCTGCGCAAGGGTCACGACGTGTTGCTCGACGCAGCGTGTCGCCTCGACGCATCGGCGGACCCCGTTGCTGCTCGCCCGCATTGGCTGTTCGTCGGCGAGCGTTGGAGCGACAAGGCCGAGAGTCGCGAATTCGAGCGGCAACTGCACGACCGGGCCGAGCGACTTGCCGGGCGGGTCCACTTTCTCGGCTCGCGCGACGATGTGCCCGACCTGCTCGGCGAATTGACGCTGCTGGTGCATCCGGCAAGGCAGGAGCCGCTGGGGCGTGTTCTGCTCGAGTCGGCCGCCGCGGGGGTGCCCGTCGTGGCCACCGATGTTGGCGGCACGCACGAGATTCTTCCGCCCGACTCCGGCTCGGCCCTGTTGGTCGCTCCCGACGACGCCGAGGGTCTGGCCCGGGCGATTGCCGAGTTGCTGATCGACCCGGAGCGGCGAAAAGCAATGGCCGCCGCGGCGCGCCGTCGTGCCGAGGAACACTTCGACGTGGCCCGGGCCGCCGTCGCCTTGGCCGAGCACTACCGAGCCGTGGTCCACGACGGCTGATGTTTGGAATTCCGGTGTCCCGGCAGAAAGACAATCGCCATAGTCGTCAATCGGGGTCAAGGAACTTGGCAATAATTGTTTGGACAGCGAAACGGGCAATGGTATAATCGTGGGCGGTTGGTCGACGGGAGCCGTGTTGGCCCGGCATCGAACAGAAATGCCCCAGACCGTTGTTCAAGCGATGATGAATTCTTGGGTTTGGTGGCTCGGAGATGCGACACGGACGGCGTGAATCGAAACCCCTTTTCTAGCAAGGAGCGGTTATGCGAAGTCTGGTGACATTGGGCATAACGGCGGCACTGTTTTTGTCCTGGGCGTCCACCACGGGCGCGGCGACCGTATCGATTTACACCGACAAGACGGAATGGGCAAACGCCGTCGGCGGGCAGTTTCTGACGGAGGATTTTTCGGACAGTACACTTAACATCGGCGTTGAATTTGATTCGACTGAGTCCGGCCACGTCAATCCGGCGGAGGAGTGCTATCAGGATGTTCTGGCATCTCAGAGCCAAAACGAACCGATGACCATCTGGAGTTTCACGCCCGGGATTGTGGCGTTTGGTGGAGATTGGACGTTGGGCGGCCCCGGTGGCTCTGGAAACAATCTGCTGGTCTATATGGCCGATTCTTCTGTGTATGTGGGAGCCATTTCCAACAGCTACTATGACGAATTCTGGGGCTTCACCTCCGACACGCCCTTTACCTCAGTGAAACTCGTGGGCGGTTCGGGAAGCAACCAACAGAACTATCGTTTGGACAACATGGTCTATTCGCAGGTGCCCGAACCCGGCATTGTATGGCTGCTGTCCGGCGGACTGATGGGCCTTCTGGCTTTGCGGCGCGGCCTGTAGTGTCCTCGCGGATCACCGCACGCGTTCCCACGCCGTCAGTTCGGCGATCGAGTGTTGGAACTTCTGGCGCGTCTCGCGGATGACGAACTCCACGTCGCGCGGCGCGTCGAGCGCGTCGAAATGCGGCGCGAGCACTTCGCGCAGGGCGTCGAGCGTGAAGCATGGCTCGCCGTCCTTCCGGAATCCGCCCAGCCAATTCTCCTTCGCCGTGAATTCCGCGAGCCACGTATAGGGCGATGTGAGAACCAGGATTCCGCCTGGGTTGAGCCGCTCGTGGATCGTTTCGAGAAACCGCCTCGGATCGTGCAGCCGATCGAGCAGATTGGCGGCCAGAATCAGGTCGTAGCCCGCGAAACGAGGCTTCAAGTTCGTCGCATCGCCCTGAACGAAGTCAACGCGGTCGGCCATCTGGTCAAGCCCGAAGTCGGCAAG